>JBKBRD010000167.1:0-7061 GCA_046292405.1 Allobosea sp.
CATCGCCATGCCCAAGACCTCCTCGCGCGCCATCACCTCGGCTGCCGGGACCGCCGACGCCATGGAGGTGCTGGCGCGGGTCGATCTGAGCGAGGACGATGTCCGCCGCACGGTCGGCGCGGCGCGCGCCTGCATCGCCTGGAACGGCAGGCTCAACCATTCCGCCGTCGACGATGTGATGAATGCGATCACGCGGCCGCTCGGCATCGACTCCAATCGCTGGTCGGTCGCCTCGATCATTTCGAAGAAGCTCACCGCCGGATCGACCCATGTCATCGTCGACCTGCCCTATGGCAAGCGCGCCAAGCTGCGCAGCCATGAGGAGGCGAGCGAGCTCGCCGCGCTGTTCGAAATGGTCGGACGCGGCGTCGGCCTGCATCTGGAAGCCTGCCCGACGCGCGGCGATGGGCCGATCGGCCGCGGCATCGGCCCGGCGCTGGAAGTGCGCGACGTGCTCTGGGTGCTGGAAGGCCATGCCGACGCGCCCCAGGATCTGCGCGAGAAGGCGCTCTCCTTCGCGGCCCGGATTCTCGCCTGGGATCCTGCCATCGGCACGCTGGAGCGCGGCCGGGCGCGGGCGGCGCAATTGCTCGACTCCGGCGCGGCGCGCGCGGCGCTGCAGCGCATCGTGGCTGCGCAGGGAGAACGCAACCCGGCGCCCCGGCCGTCGGCGCTGACGAAACGGGTCACGGCCCGCGCCAGCGGCGTCATCCGCGAGATCGACGGCTGGCGCATCGCCGGCATCGCGCGACGCGCCGGCGCGCCGCTGGACAAGACCGCCGGCATCGATCTGCTGCGCAAGGTCGGAGACGCGGTGACTCCCGGCGAGCCGCTCTACCTCATCCACGCCGCCGCCGCGCCCGATCTGGACGCCGCGCATCAGCTGGCTTTGCAGGATGACGGGGTGCTGACCGGCGACCCGCTGCAGCGCTACGACCAGGTCACGGGCTCGACCGGCGACTGAGCGCGCCAAGTCTGCCGGCAAAGGCCGATGCGGCTCAGTGAGACATCAGGCAGCAAACCGGCGTCGCCTGCAGCAGGTCGCGGGTGACGCCGCCAAAAATCCATTCGCGCAACCGGCTATGGCCGAAGGCGCCTGCGACGATGAGGTCAGCGCTTTCCTGCCTGACGATCGCGCCGATCTCGTCGAGCGCGGTGCGGCCGCTGTCGGGCCGGGTCAGCGCACGCGCGGCGATATGATGCCCGGCGAGATAGGCGCAGACATCCTGGGCGCCGCTTTCGGCCGCCTCCTGCCCGACCGTCAGAACCATCACCGACTCCGCCTGCATCAGCAGGGGCAGCGCATCCCAGACGGCGCGCCGCGCCTCCCGCGTATTCTTCCAGGCGATGACGACGCGCTTGGCCGAGACGCTTTCGACGCCCGGCGGCGCGACCAGCACCGGCCGACCGAGCTCCATCACCAGATCGCCCGGCGATAACGCCATGCGCCCCTGATCGGGATCGTCCGGGCCGCTGCGCGCCAGTACCACGAGATCGGCCGCACGCGCCTGCGCCAGCACATAAAAGCGGCTGGCGTCGACGGCGGCGCGCCAGTCCAGCACCGGGCCGCCCGCCGCGACGCGGCGAAACAGCGTCTCCGCCTGCTCGATATGCTCGGCGGCGGCCTTCCTGGCGTCCTCGATGAGAATGGCGTCCATCGCCGCGACGCTGTCGCCATAATAGGGCAGCACGATATCCTCGGCCGCAACGCCGATCAGGCGCGCCGAGAACCGGCTCGCGAGCCCTGCCGCCAGTCGAATTGTGGCCTCGGCGCCCGTACCGAGATTGACCGGCGCCATGATGCTGGCGTAGCGCGCCCGCATCGCGCCCTGGCTCGTCGCTGTCATCGCACCCTCCTCTGTCTCGCGCCGAGGCGCTCAGCCCGCCGCGGGCGCCTTGGCCACAGTTTGGACAGCCACGATCTTGAACGGCTCGAACGCGCCTTCCGGCCCGCGGATCGAGAGATATTCGCCGACCGCGATCTTGTGCTGGTCCAGCTTGAAGGCGCTCTCGTCGTCGTCGCTGCTCTCGTCGTCATAGTCGATCTGCCAATTCGCCCCGCCCGACCCGCCGGCGCGGTGGACCAGCCAGCCATGGCGGTCGGGCTCCCCGGCCCGGAAGCGGCGGACGCGGCAGCGCTCGCGCTCGGCGCGCCAGGCCGCGCCATCGAGACGCCCTTCGGAGTCGACAGGCGCGGTGATGTCGTAGCCGTCGCGCGGGCTGCCTTCGGGATGCGCCGCGGTGCGACCGAGATGGAGGGTGATGCGCTGGAGCATGGTCTGGCCTCGCCTTGTTCTTGTGCCGCGACCGTCCCACCGAACCGGCGCAAGCGAATTGATCCAGCGCAAGGTTGCGCGAACGCGATCTGACATGGTCCGTCGAAACAGGGAGACCCGCACATGTTCGACACCATCAAGAGCGTCCTGGTCGTGTTCACCGAGGAAGGTCGGGGCGAGACCAGCGCCGCGGTGCCCTGCGCCATGTCGCTGGCGCAACATGCCGGCGCGCATCTGACGCTGCAGGCCGCCTCGGTGCGCTATGCCGTGCCCTCTTCGCTGATCAACAATTTCGCCGCCGAGATCGTCGGCAAGGAAAACCGCCGCATGGCGGAGCTGGCGCAGAAGCTGGCCGACGACGCCCGATTCACCGCCGATCTCGCCGGCGTCACCTGCACGGTCGAAGCCCCGCAACTGCTCTATCCGGGCCTGACCCAGCGCTTCATCGCCTATGCCCGCGTGCATGATCTCGCCGTGCTCGACGCCGAGCGCGAGACGCTCGAAATCGACCGCGGGCTGATCGAGGCCGCGATCTTCGAGACCGGCCGTCCGGCGCTGATCGTGCCGCCCGGCCGCCTCGGCTTCTCCGCCAAGCGGGTGCTCGTGGCCTGGGATGGCGGCGCAGCCTCCGCCCGCGCGGTCGCCGACGCGATGCCCTTCCTCATCGCCGCCGACGAGGTCGAAATCCTGTCCGTCACCGGCGAAAAGGACCTCTCCGACCGTATTCCCGGCTCCGAACTCGCGCCCCATCTCGCGCGCCACGGCGCCAGGACGACGGTCAAGAACATCCCCATGCCCAGCGCCGGCGTCGCCGACGCGATCAAGCGCGAGGCCGATGCCTTCGGCGCCGATCTGATCGTCTCGGGCGCCTTCAAACACTCCCGCCTGCGCGAATGGCTGCTCGGCGGCGTGACGCAATCGCTGCTGAAGGATTGCGCCATACCGGTTTTGATGAGCCATTGAAGGCGCTCGGCCCGGCCCGAGTCCTCCAAGGCTTCACAGAACGAGACCGCCAGCGATGAGCATCCGGAATTTCGAAGCCTTGTTCCGGCCGCGCTCGATCGCGCTGATCGGGGCGAGCAACCGGGCGGGCTCGATCGGCGACGTGCTCGCCGCCAACCTTCTCGGCGCCGGCTTCGCCGGCCCCGTCATGTGCGTGAACCCGCGTGAAACCGCGATCCGCTCGACGCTGAGCTATCAATCCGTGGCCGAGCTGCCGGTCGTGCCGGACCTCGCGGTGATCGCGACTCCCGCACCGGGCGTGCCCGCCATCGTGGCCGAGCTCGGCCAGCGCGGCTGCCGGGCCGCCGTCGTCATCAGCGCGGGCTTCGAGGCCCGCAACGGCGAGAACCTGCATCAGAAGCTGCTCGACGCCGCGCGGCCGAACCTGATGCGGATCATCGGGCCCAATTGCCTCGGGCTGATCTCGACGCCCCAGGCGATCAACGCCAGCTTCGCGCATCTGACGCCGAAGCAGGGACATATCGCGCTGGTCAGCCAGTCCGGCGCGATCATCGCCGCCATGCTCGGCTGGGCCCATGAGCGCGATATCGGCTTCTCCCATGTCGTCTCGCTCGGCGACATGAGCGATGTCGATTTCGGCGACATGCTCGACTATCTCTGCACCGACCCGACGACGCGCTCGATCCTGCTCTATGTCGAGACCATCACCCATGCGCGCAAATTCATGTCGGCGGCGCGGGCCGCGGCGCGCACCAAGCCGGTCCTGGTGGTCAAGGCCGGCCGCAGCGCCGCCGGCGCCAGAGCGGCCATGTCGCATACCGGCGCGCTCACCGGCGCTGACGCGGTTTATGACGCCGCCTTCCGCCGCGCCGGGCTGCTGCGCGTGCGCGAGCTCGACGAGCTGTTCGCCGCGGCCGCCATCCTCGCCACCGGCATGCGCGTGTACGGAGACCGCCTGACCATCATCACCAATGGCGGCGGCGCCGGCGTGCTCGCGGTCGATGCGCTGGCCGACCGCAAGCTTGCGGCCGCGACCCTGACCAAGGTGTCGATCGCGGCGCTCGACCGCGTGCTGCCGGCCGCCTGGTCGCATGGCAATCCCGTCGACATCCTCGGCGACGCCAAGGCCGATCGCTACGCCGCCGCGCTCGAGATCGTCATGGCCGACCCCGACAGCGATGCGGTTCTGGTGCTGAACTGCCCGACCGCGCTGGCGGCGGGCGAGGAGGCGGCGCAGGCCGTCGCGGCCGCAGTCGAGGCCAACCGCTCCGTGCCTGTCCTGACCAACTGGCTCGGCGGCGACGCCGCCATCCCCTCGCGCGCGATGCTGAGCCAGCACCGCATCCCCAATTTCGACAGCCCCGAGCAGGCCGTGCGCGCCTTCGGGCACCTCGCCGAATTCCGGCGCAACCAGACCCTCCTGCTCGAGACGCCTTCAGCCGGCGTCGCCATACCGAGAGCCAAGGTGGCGGAGGCGAAGGCGCTGATCGAGACGGTGCGAAGCGAGGCCCGCACCATCCTGACCGAGCCGGAATCGAAGCATTTGCTGACCCTGTTCGGCATTCCCACGGTCACGACCCGCATCGCGGCGACGCCGCAAGAGGCCGGCCGTTTCGCCGACGAGATCGGCGGCCCCGTGGCGGTGAAGATCCACTCGCCCGACATCACCCATAAATCCGATGTCGGCGGCGTGGCGCTGCGGCTGGGCTCGGGCGCGGCTGCGGAAGCGGCGGCCGCCGAGATGCTGACGCGCATTGCGGCCCTTCGTCCCGATGCGCGCGACCTCAAATTCACGGTCCAGGCAATGGTGTCTCGCCCGCAGGCGCATGAACTCATCCTCGGCCTGGCGCGCGACCCGACCTTCGGCCCGATCATCCTCTTCGGCGAGGGTGGCACGGCGACGGAGGTGATCGCCGATCGCAGCATCGGTCTGCCGCCGCTCAATTCCGTTCTGGCGCAGGACATGATCGCCCATACCCAGATCTCGAAGCGGCTTGCCGGCTTCCGCAACGTGGCGCCGGCGCCGCTCGAAGAGATCGTCGAAGTGCTGCTGCGCCTGTCGGAGATCGCCGTCCACCTGCCCGACATCGTCGAGCTCGACATCAACCCGCTGCTGGCCGACGCGGAAGGGCTGATCGCGCTCGACGCGCGGGTGGTGATCTCGGAGACCAGGGCGACGGCGCCGCTCTACGCGATCACGCCCTATCCAGCCGAGCTGGAGCAGCAATTCCAGCTCAATGACGGCACGGCGCTGATGTTCAGGCCGATCCGCCCCGAGGATGAGGTGCCGATCAGCGAAATGGTGACGCTGTGCACGCCTGAGGATCTGCGCATGCGCTTTCTCGGGCCGGTCAAGCATTTCCAGCACGACATGGCGGCGCGGCTCTCGCAGATCGATTATGATCGCGAGATGGCGTTCGTCGCGGTCGAGGCCGGCACGGCCTATGGCGCGGGACCGATCTACGGGGTGGTGCGCATTGCCGGAGACCCGGAAAAGGTCTCGGCGGAATTCGCCATCATCGTCCGTTCCGACATGAAGGGCCGCGGGCTCGGTTACCGCCTGCTGGCCGAGATCATCGCCCATGCCAGGCGCGCCGGTTACGCCGAGGTGCATGGCGACGTCTTCACCGAGAACACCGCCATGCTCGGTCTCGCCCAGGAACTCGGCTTCGTATTGCAGCCGCGCGAAGCCGGCGAGGACACCCGCCGCGTGCGCCTGACGCTGCGACCCGTCGACCAGCCAGCAGCCTGACCGGCGATCTTCATCGCACCTTCGCAGAAATGACGTTGCATCTGCGCGCTGTTAGTGTGCAGTGCAGCGAAGCTCTGGCGCGCGCGCCATCCGGAGATCAAGCATGACCGACATCCGCCCCCGCCGAAGCGTGCTCTACATGCCCGGCTCCAATGCCCGCGCGCTGGAAAAGGCCCGCGACATCGCAGCCGACGCGCTGATTCTCGATCTCGAGGACGCCGTCGCGCCCGACGCCAAGGCTATGGCGCGCGACCAGGTCTGCGCCGCGGTCAAGGCCGGCGGCTATGGCCGGCGCGAGCTGGCGATCCGCATCAACGGCGTCGACACGCAATGGTTCGAAGCCGATCTCGCCGCCGCGGCGGAAGCCGGTCCCGACGCCATTCTGATCCCGAAAGTGCAGAGCGCCGAGACGCTGAAGCTGGTCGGCCACAAGCTCGACGGGCTGTGGGCGGAGGCGAGGACGCGGATCTGGGCGATGATCGAGACGCCGCTCGCCATTCTCGACTGCGCGGCCATCGCCGCCGCGGCGCAGGATCCGCAGACGCGGCTGGCCTGCCTGGTGATGGGGACCAACGATCTCGCCAAGGAGACGCGCGCCCGCTTCGTGCCTGGCCGCGCGCCGATGCTGCCCTGGCTGACGACGGCGATTCTGGCCGCCCGCGCCCATGGGCTCGACATCGTCGACGGGGTCTACAACGACATCAAGGACGAGGCGGGCTTCCTGCGCGAATGCGAGCAGGGCCGCGATCTCGGCTTCGACGGCAAGACGCTGATCCACCCGGCCCAGCTCGCGGCCGCCAACGCCGTCTTTGCGCCCGATGCGGCCGAGCTGGATCGGGCGCGCGCGATCATCGCCGCTTTCGAGCAGCCGGAGAACGCCGGCAAGGGCGCGATCCAGCTCGATGGCCGCATGGTCGAACGCCTGCACGCGCAGATCGCGCAGCGGGTCGTGGCCCTGGGGCAGGCGATCGAGGGGTGAAAGCGACAAGACCGGCGCGGCCTGAGACGGGCCGCGCCGCAGACGTGAACCGTCGCCTTACTTGCTTGCCTGCTTGGCGACGTTGGCGCGG
>JBKBRD010000168.1:0-7047 GCA_046292405.1 Allobosea sp.
CAATGCGCAGGATGTCACCCGCAAGGCCATGGGCTTTGCCGAGAGCAACATCGCGGCCGCTTTCGACCTCGCCCAGAAGCTCGTCCGGTCGAAGGATCTGACCGAGGTGATGCAGCATCAGTCCGAGTATCTGAAGTCGCAGATGGCCGCCCTGCAGTCGCAGCTCAAGGATATGGGCGCCGCGGCGCAGGATGTCGCCGCCAAGGCGGCCGACAGCGCCGCCAAGGCGACCAAGATGAAATGACGCGGCTCGCGCCGCGACGCGGCCCGGCTGATTGAGGCGCGGCCAGGCGCCGGGCGAAAGCCCGGCTCCGGCCGCTTTACCGATGCCGGCTCCGGCCGTTTTACCGAAGAAGGAGACTCGTATGGTCAAGCCTGCTCCGACCCGCACCACAGCCACCGCGCCGGTCAGCCTCTCGCCCGTGAAGGCGATGTCCCCGGCCGCCGAGATGTCGAAGACCGATTCGGCCAAGTCCGATCTGGCCAAGTCCGATTCGGCCAAGTCCGAGGCGGTGAAGGCCGAGGCGATCAAGCCTGAGGCGCCGAAGCTTGAGGCCTCCAAATCCGAGGCCTCCAAGCCTGAGGTCTCCAAGCCTGAGGTCTCCAAGCCTGAGGCTTTCAGGGCCGAGCCCGCCAAGATCGACCCGATCAAGTCAGAGCCCGTCAAGGCCGAGCCGGTGAAGGCGGATGCCGCCAAGCCGGCGCCCGCCAAGCTCGCCGAGTCCGTGAAGGCGCCAGCCGCCATCGCATCGCGCAAGCCGGCGCCTGCCCGGTCCGATTCGACCAAGCCCAAGGCTTCGAAGCCTGTCGCCGCCAAGCCCGTGGCCGCCAAGCCTGTCGTCGCCAAGCCTGTGGCCGCCAAGCCGCTTGCGACCAAGCCTGTCGTCGCCGCGGCTAAGGCGCTTCCGCAAGCCTCGGTCGCCGAGCCGGTTCTCCAGGTCGCCAAGGCCGCGGCCCAGGCGATCGCGGCGCCTGCGCAGGCGCTTGCCGAGGCCAAGCCGGTTAGCGCCAGGGCGATGACCGAAGCGGTCGGCGAGCCGGTTCGGCAGGTCGCCAAGGCGGCTGCCGATGCGGCCGCGGCCCCTGCCAAGGCTTTCGCGCAGGCGACCGCGCAGCCCGCCATCGCCTCTCTGGCGAAGTCCATGCCCAAGACGCCCGAGCTGGCGGATATCACCGCCAACGCGCTGATGACCCAGAGCCTGGCCTTCGCCCGGACCTTCGGCGCGCTGCAGACGAAGATGCTCGACCATGCCTGCGAACAGCTGAAGGCGACGCTCAGCGACGCCGAAGCGCTGGCGCGAACCAGCAGCGCGGCCGATGCCGTGGCGCTTCAGGCCAAGGCGGTGCGGCGCGGCTTCGAATCGCAATCCGCCTATGTCAAGGAACTCGCCAAAATCGCCGCTGCGCCGTTCCGGCAGGGCTGATCTCAAGGACTTCGCTGGCGCTCCGACGATAACGGCGCGCCAGCTCAATTCGACGGTTGCATTCGTTTGGAGACGGCACTAGGTTCTGCGCCGCCGCCGATCACGCGAAAGCGACCGATCGCCAAGCGCCGGGGTGCGGGCAGCCATAGCTCAGTTGGTTAGAGCGCTAGATTGTGGATCTAGAGGTCCCCCGTTCAAGCCGGGGTGGCTGTACCACCGGATTTTCCGGTAACGACCCCCGCCTGCACCCCGCCAAGACTGCGCTTTTACGCACTGCGACAATCTCCCGCTATGGCCCAGACTTTTGCCGCTCTTGAACCGTTCGGCCGGCCTCGCCATATCTTGTCCAAGCGCGAGGGTTCGCTTCGTGCCGACGGGGCGCTGCAAGCGCGGGCTCCGGATGAGTTGGAGGCGCCTTTCGGGGGCTTTCTGAATGACGCGTACGTCTAGCCTGTCGCATCCTTTCCTGCTCGGTTTCGACGATATCGAGCGGGCTCTGGACCGGGTCACCAAAGGCGGCAGCGAGGGTTATCCGCCTTATAATATCGAGCGGATGCCGCGCTGCGAGGATGAGCCGGATCGGCTGCGGATCACCTTGGCCGTTGCCGGCTTCTCGCGAGAGCAGCTGGAGATCACGCTGGAGGAAAACCAGCTCACCGTCCGCGGCCGTCAGGTCGAGGATAAGAGCCGGCAATTTCTCCATCGCGGCATTGCGGCGCGTCAGTTCCAGCGGAGTTTTCTGCTGGCGGATGGCATGCAGGTGATGGGGGCCGACCTGTCCAACGGTTTGCTCGCCATCGATCTGGTCAGACCGGAACCGGAACGGCTCGTCCGGCGTATCGATATCGTGAGCCGCGATTGATCAACGGCTTGGTGAGCATGCGACGCGGTTTCGCATTCGTTCATCGGTTTTCAGTGTAATCTCAGCCGCTATTCGCACTGCTCAAAGGAGGGCGCGATGAACGAACACAGCACCGAACAGACCACGCCGCTGACCCAGGCCGAATTCGCGGCGCTCGGGACGGGCGAGGTCGCCTATCTCAAGTCGATGACCTCGGAAGAGCTCGTGAAGATCTTCCCGCAGGCGCCGCAGATCCAGCCCGGTCTTCAGCTGTTCGCGCTGCTCTCAGCCGATGGCGCGCCGATTCTGGTGACCGATTCGCGCGACGCCGCGACGGCCAACGCCTGGGAACACGATCTGCGGATGGTCAGCGTCCATTGATCCCGCTCACGGCGCGGTCGCGATCCCTGCGACCGCCGCCGTCAGTCTGGCGATGTCCTCGGGCGTCGACAGCCTGTGGTCTCCGTCCCTGACCAGCGTGAGCACGACGGGATCGCCGCTGAGATGCTCGACCAGCTTGGTCGCCTGCGGCCAGGGCACGTCCGGATCGGCCATCCCCTGCAGAATATGGACGGGGCAGCCGGTCCTGATCTCTCCACCGAACAGCAGATGCCTGCGCCCGTCCTCGATCAGCGCCCGCGTGATCGGCGTCGGCTCCGGAGCATAGGCGGAGGGCCGTAGCCAGACGCCGTCCTCGAGTATGGTCTTCCGCACCGCTTCGGGCATCTGCGCCCACATCAGGTCTTCCGAAAAATCGACGGCAGGCGCGATCAGCACCAGCCCGGCCGGCGCAAGCGGCGTTCCGATCAGCCGGCGCGTCGCCAGCAAAGCGATCCACCCGCCCATTGACGAGCCGACCAGCACGGGCGGCCCCTGGCAGAGGCCTGTGATCGCGGCCAGAGCGTCCTCGAGCCAGTCGGACAGGGTGAAATCGGCGAAGGCGCCGTCCGATTCGCCATGGCCGGAATAGTCGAACCGGACAATGGCGCGGCCGGCGCTCTGCGCCCAGGTCGAGATCGCCTCGGCCTTGGTGGCGCGCATGTCCGAGCGGAAACCGCCGAGCCAGACGATGGTCGGCCCCTCTCCGGGTTGAGCGAGGTAAGCCAGGCGACGTCGGGTCGAACTCCGTCCGACATCGAGCCATGCGGGCGCTTGCGGTGCCAAACTGAAATCTCCTGTGACGAATCCGCTGGAATGGGCGATTATAGGCTGCGGCTGGGGAGCGCACGTGGTCTTATCGCCCCACTTCCGGATTTCTCCGAAGACCCGGATTTCTCTGAAGAACGGTGAGCATGTCCTTTCAACCCGGCGCGCATCTGTCGCTGCCCTCCACCGAGACGCATCCGCTCAGCGGCCGAACCGTGCTGCAGATCATCCCCGAGCTGGAGACCGGCGGCGCGGAGCGGACGACCGTCGATATCGCCAAAGGGCTGACGGAGGTCGGCGCGCGCGCGCTCGTCGCCTCGGAGGGCGGGCGCCTGGTCGCGGAGCTCCAGGCGAAGGGAGGGCTCTGGTTGCCCTTTCCCGCCGCTTCGAAAAACCCGATCGCCATGGCGCTGAACGTGCGCAAGCTGGCGCTGCTCTGCCGGCATGAGCGCGTCGAGCTGATCCATGCCCGCTCGCGCGCCCCGGCCTGGGTGGCTCTGGCCGCCGCCCGCCTGCTGAAGATCCCTTTCGTCACCACCTATCACGGCTCCTATGCCAGCAGGACCGGGGTGAAGACTTTCTACAATTCGGTAATGGCGCGGGGCGACATCGTCATCGCCAACTCGCATTACACAGCCGATCTGATCCGCGCCAAGCACGGCTTCGCGGCCGATCGCATCCGCGTCGTGCATCGCGGCACCAATTTTTCCGCCTTCGCGCCGGGCGCGGTGGCGACCGAGCGCATCCAGGCGCTGCGCAGCGGCTGGGGCATCGAGGCGCATCAGCGCATCGTGCTGCTGCCGGGCCGGCTGACCGGGTGGAAGGGCCAGCGCGTTCTGGTCGAGGCGGCGCGGCTGCTGGTCGATGCCGGCGACGCCGACACCGCCTTCGTCCTCGCCGGAGACCATCAGGGCAGGGACGGCTACGTCAAGGAGCTGGACCAGCAGATCGCAAAGGCCGGGCTCGAGGGGCGGGTGCGCCGCGTCGGTCATTGCGCCGACATGCCCGCCGCTCTGCTCGCGGCCTCGGTCGTGGTCGTGCCCTCGACCGAGCCTGAAGCCTTCGGGCGCGTCGCGGTCGAGGCCCAGGCGATGGGCGCGCCCGTGATCGTCTCCGATCTCGGCGCGGTGCCCGAAACCGTCTTGGCGCCGCCGCAGGTGCTGCCGACCGAGCGGACCGGCTGGCGCGTGCCGCCCGGAGACGCAGCCGCGCTCGCCGCCTGCCTGACCGAGGCGCTGTCGATGCGCCCCTCGGCGCGCGATACGCTGGCGAGGCGGGCCCGGCTCCATGTCGAGCAGCACTTCTCGCTCGACCGCATGGTCGAGGATACGCTGGACGTCTATTGCGCCCTGCTGGAACGCGGATGACGGCGTCCTTCGCCGCGCAAAGCCGAAATCGCCAGCCAAACCCGGCTGCGGCCCCTCTTGCGCCATGATCTGCCGCAGCACACATTGACTTCCCCAGCCTTTATGCAATGTGTCTGCGCATCGGCGCGAGATGCGCCTGAAACAGGAGAATACTGCCATTCGTCGCCCGTTCCGTGCTGCCCCAACCCCGACCAAAGACGGCCCGCGCGCCAACCGCGACATTCGCGGCGTGCGTGACGTCCAGCTCATTGACGATCAGGGCGCCAATCGCGGCGTCGTATCGTTCTTCGAGGCGCTGAAGATTGCTGAGGATGCCGGTCTCGACCTCGTCGAGATCGCCCCCAACTCCGTGCCTCCCGTCTGCAAGATTCTCGATTACGGCCGCTTCCGCTTTCTCGAGCAGAAGAAGGCGGCCGAGGCGCGCAAGAAGCAGCGCACCATCGAGATCAAGGAGATCAAGCTGCGGCCGGGCATCGACAAGCACGATTACGAAGTGAAGATGAAGGCGATGCACGGCTTCTTCGAGGAGGGCGACAAGGTGAAGGTCACCCTGCGCTTCCGCGGCCGTGAAATGGCCCACCAGGATCTCGGCGTGAAGGTGCTCGAGCGGGTCAAGACCGATCTCGTCGACATCGCCAAGGTCGAGAGCGACTGGCAGCTCGAGGGCCGCCAGATGGTCATGGTGCTCGCGCCGAAGTAACGGGTTGGGGGCAGGCGCTCCATCGCCAGCCCTCATCCTGAAGAGCAGGCGCAGCCTGCGTCTCGAAGGATGGTCCAGCTCGCTGGGAGGGCGCCTTCTGGAGCATCCTTCGAGACGCGATCTTTGAGATCGCTCCTCAGGATGAGGGCTCGCGAAACGTATCGCAGCATGGCCCGGCGCTTGCGTCGGGCCTTGTCATGTGGGGGCGGGCGATGTTTCCCTCTGCCGGTTCCCCCGTCCCGAGAAAGCATGAAGCCATGGCCCAGCCCAGCATCACCCATCAGCGTCGCGATCTCGCCGCCGCGCTCCGCCTGGCGGCGAAGTTCGCGCTGAACGAGGGCATCTGCAACCATTTCTCGGTGGCTCTGCCGGATGGGCCCGATGGCCGGCCGCGCTATCTCATCAATCCCTATGGCGTGCACTGGGCCGAGATGCGGCCCTCCGACCTGCTGCTGATCGACGAGACGGGGCAGGTGCTGGAAGGGGAGGGCGAGGTCGAGGCCACCGCCCGCAACATCCATGTCGCCGCGCACAAGGCCAATCCGCGCCATGTCGCGGTGCTGCACGTCCACATGCCCTATGCCACGGCGCTGACCATGGTCGAGGGCGGCAGGCTGGAGATGGCCCACCAGACCGCTTGCCGCTTCCATGGCCGCACCCTTTATGTCGATCATTTCGGCGGGTTGGCGCTGGACGCTAGCGAGGGCGAGGCGATCGTCGCCGCCAATAAGGCCGATGCCGGCGCCGACATCACCTTTCTCGCCCATCACGGCGTCACGATCGGCGGCCCCTCGGTCGCGGTCGCCTTCGACGATCTGTATTTCCTCGAGCGCGCCTGCCGGCAGCAGGTGCTGGCGATGTCGACCGGGCGGCCGCTCAGGCTGATCCCGCAGGCGGAAATCGAGGCCACGGCGCGGGAATGGCGCCAGGTCCTGGTCTACCAGTCCGAAAAGCACTTCGAGGCGCTGCGGCGGATGGAAGGGCTTTAACGCCCTGGCGTCACAGCGCTTGCTTGCGCCTCGCGCTGCGTTAGCCTGCGGCGCAGCGGTTCGCCATGGCCGCGTCACGGCTGGGGAGCCTCTTATGAACTGGACCAGATGGGCTGTGTTCGCCGCCGCCCTGTTCGCCTGCAGCGCAACGGCTTTTGCGCAGGCGCCGCCGGCCAAGCCGGCTGCTCCCAAGCAGGATGACGGCAAGATCGACCTCAAGCTGTTCGACAAGGCCGAGATCGACCGCTCCAAAGGCTGTTCTGTCGCGCTTTGGCAGGCCAATCGCGACCCGGAAAAGGATCGCTACGCCTTCATCTTCATGGAGGCGCTGACGGGGGCCAACAATGCGCGCCAGCCGGCGCGCATCAAGATCGGCGAGCAGGCCCTGACCATGACCCGCGTCGCGGCGGGCGGGAAGGCGGGGGGCTACGGCCTTTATCCGTATCAGCTCTACAAACTGGCGCAGCCCGACGCCTTCGTCGTGCTGGAGCTCAAGCTCGCCGAAATCGAGGGCGAGGCGGTCGAGATCGAAAGCGGCGCGCTGATCCTCAGCATGCCCGGCAAGCCGCCTGCCCGCATC
>JBKBRD010000169.1:0-7015 GCA_046292405.1 Allobosea sp.
TCGCGATCGCGCGACTGGGCGGCCGGGCCTGGCTGGCGACGCGACTCGCGGATGATCTCACCGGCGACAGGATCGTTGCCGATCTCGCGACCGAGCGGGTCGATGCGGGCTTCGCGCTGCGCGTGCCCGGCTTGCGCTCGCCCGTCTCGGCGATCGTCGTCGATGGCGAGGGCGAGCGCATGGTGATCTCCTACTCCGACCCCGCCATGCCGGAGGATGCCGCCTGGCTGCCGACAAAGCTCCCGGCCGGCGTCGGCGCCGTACTGGCGGATACGCGCTGGGGGGAGGGCACGTTGGCGGCGCTCGGGCTCGCCCGCGATAAGGGCGTCCCCGGCGTGCTCGACGCCGACCGCAAGCCGCCGCATCCGGCGCTCCTCGCCACCGCCAGCCATGTTGCCTTCAGCGCCCAGGCGCTGCGCGAGGTGACGGGAGAGCCCGATCCGCGACAAGCGTTGGCGAAGGCGGCCCAGGGGCTCGACACCTGGCTCGCCGTGACCTTGGGCAAGGATGGCGCCCTGTTTCAGGAAAACGGCGCCATCGTCCACAGCCCGGCCTTCGCCGTCGAAACGGTCGATACGCTCGGCGCCGGCGATGTCTGGCACGGCGCCTTCGCGCTCGCCTTGGCCGAAGGCAAGCCCGAGCGCGAGGCGGTGCGTTTCGGCTCTGCGGCGGCGGCGCTGAAATGCACCCGCTTCGGCGGCCGCAGCGGCGCGCCCGACCGCGCCGAGCTGGAGCGCTTCCTGGCCGAGCGCGGATGAGGCAAGATCTGCTCGAAATTTAGGCAGTCGGCGGCCGGCTGGGCCTTGCCCCAGAACGGGCCGCGCGAAAGATTGGCGACACCGTCCTGCCGGATGCCCGCCAATGTATGCGCCGCCCTTGCCGGCCGCCACCGATCCGCTGCTGCCGCTCTCGATCCGGGCGGCCGGCGGCGTTCGCCTGCGCTTCGGCCGCGTTGGCGCACGCACGCATCGGCTCGATGTGGCGGAATCAGGCGGCTATCGCGCGCGTTTTCCCACGAGCTATGACGAGTGCTGTGAGGCGGTGCTGATCAACACCGGCGGCGGCATGGCCGGCGGCGACGCGATGCGCGTGGAGGCCGAGCTGGGCGAGGGCAGCCATGCCGTCATCACCTCGCAGGCGGCCGAGAAGATCTATCGCAGCCAGGGCCCCGACACCGGCGTCGACACGGTTCTGAGGGTCGCGGCAGGCGCGAGGCTCGCCTGGCTGCCGCAGGAGACCATCCTGTTCTCGGGCGCGCGCCTCAGCCGCAGGCTGACCATCGACCTCGCTGGCGACGCCGAGCTGGTCGCCTGCGAATCCGTATTCTTCGGCCGCGCGGCGATGGGCGAGACGGTGCT
This sequence comes from Allobosea sp., assembly GCA_046292405.1. Lineage (GTDB taxonomy): Bacteria > Pseudomonadota > Alphaproteobacteria > Rhizobiales > Beijerinckiaceae > Allobosea. The sequence continues at coordinate 1,359 of JBKBRD010000169.1, forward strand.
GCGCGGCGCGCTGCGTGACCGCTGGCGCCTGCGCCGCGACGGCAGGCTCGTCTTCGCCGACGATCTGCGCATCGAGGGCGCCATCGCCGATCAGCTCGCCCGCTCCGCCATCGGCGCCGGCGCCTGCGCCACGGGCACTGTGCTGGCGGCCGGCGCCGGGCACGCCCAGAGCCTCGAGGCCATCCGCAGCCTGCTGCAGGAGGAAGGCGGCGACGCCGTCGAAGCCGGCGCCGGCGCGATCGACGATCTCCTGGTGATCCGGCTGCTGGCGCGCGACGCCCAGGCGCTGCGTCGTGTCCTCGTCACGCTGCTCGGGCATGTGACCGGTCGTGCGCTGCCGCGCACCTGGTCATTGTAAGGAGAGCGACATGCTGGCGATCCAGGGTCTGAAATGCATCTACGACACCGGTTCGAGGAGCTGGGCGATGGAGCTCGCGCTCGCCGCCGAGGGCGAGGAGGCGGTGCGCCGCTTCGAGATCGACGGTCCCGAGGATGCGGAGATGCTGATCAAGGCGTTCGAGGATTCGACCACGAGCGGCTTCGACCCGCATTCGGGCGAACTCGTCTTCGCCTATGAATATGCCGACCTCGACCTGGACGAGGCCGAAGACGAAGATGACGATGAGGACGAGGTCGGAGACGACGCCTCCGGCGACGAGCCCGACGAGGACGAGAAGGGAACCGCATGAACCTGACGCCGCGCGAGAAGGACAAGCTGCTGGTCGCCATGGCCGCCATGGTGGCGCGGCGCAGGCTCGAGCGCGGCGTCAAGCTCAACTATCCCGAGGCCGTCGCGCTGATCACCGACTTCGTGGTCGAGGGCGCGCGCGACGGCCGTTCCGTCGCCGATCTGATGCAGGCCGGCGCCCATGTCGTCAGCGCCGACCAGGTGATGGACGGCATCGCCGAGCTGATCCACGACGTCCAGGTCGAGGCGACGTTTCCCGACGGCACCAAGCTCGTCACCGTGCATGAGCCGATCCGCGGCTCCGCCGGTCGCTTCAAGCCGGGGGAGGTGACGACGCTGCCGGGCGATCTGATCATGAACGAGGGCCGTGAAAGCCTGTCGCTCACCGTCTCCAACACCGGCGACAGGCCGATCCAGATCGGCTCGCATTATCATTTCTTCGAGGCGAACCCGGCCCTGCGCTTCGAGCGCGAGCGGGCGCGCGGCTTCCGGCTCGATATTCCGGCTGGAACCGCCGTGCGTTTCGAGCCGGGACAGACTCGCGAGGTGCGCCTCGTGGCGCTCGCCGGCAAGCGCGAGGTCTACGGATTTCGGCAGGAGGTCATGGGTAAGCTGTGAGCGGGAGCGAGGCCGAGATGGAAACCGGGGCGGGCCCCGACGCCGCGGCGGAGGCGAGGTCCGATCCGGCCGAGACGGCGGCGCAACTGCGCAAGAAGCGCGGTGTCTGCTCGCTGAGCGGCGTGGAGATGGCGCGCAAGAATCTGGTCGTGCTCGACAGCCTGCGCCCGTCGCTGGTCGAGCATATCCGCCGCGATTTTCCCGATCTTCCGGACCATGCGCTGGTCAGCAGCAAGGAGCTGGCGCGTTACCGCACCCGCTATGTCGAGGAGATCCTGCGCGAGGAACATGGCGAGTACTCTGACCTCGACCGCGAGGTGGCGGAAAGCATTGCGCGGCAGGAGACCATTGCCGAGAACATCGAGGATGACTTCGCCGAACACCGGACGCTCGGAGAAAAGCTCTCCGACGGGCTCGCCAAATTCGGCGGATCCTGGTCGTTCCTGATCAGCTTCGGGTTCGTGCTCCTCGTCTGGATGGCGATCAACGCCCTGATGGGCGATGCGCGGGCCTTCGATCCCTATCCCTTCATCCTGCTCAATCTGGTTCTGTCCTGCATCGCTGCGATCCAGGCGCCGATCATCATGATGAGCCAGAAGCGCCAGGAGGAGAAGGATCGCCTGCGCTCCTCGAACGACTATCAGGTCAACCTCAAGGCCGAGCTCGAAATCCGCCATCTTCACGAGAAGATGGACCATCTGATCACGCGCCAATGGCAGCGTCTCGCCGAAATCCAGCAGGTCCAGCTCGAATTGCTGCAGGATCAGCAGGCTCTCAAGCCGAAACGGCCCAAGGTCGTGGTGAAGAAGGTCCGCAAGAAGCCCAAGCCCAAGCCCAAGCCGGCGGCCGCACCGACCGCCGACCCTGCCGGCGAGGTCTGACCAGCCGCCAGGTCGTCGCCGTTGCGCTCTTGAACCAAACACAGGATCGGGGATCCGCCATGCCCTTCAATTTTTCGCGCAATGCCTATGCCGCGATGTTCGGCCCCACCACCGGCGATACGGTGCGGCTGGGCGACACCGAGCTCGTCATCAAGGTCGAGAAGGATTTCACCACCTATGGCGAGGAGGTGAAGTTCGGCGGCGGCAAGGTCATTCGCGACGGCATGGGCCAGTCGCAGGTGCGCAACAGCGACGGCGCGGTCGACACCGTCATCACCAATGCGCTGATCCTCGACCATTGGGGCATCGTGAAGGCCGATATCGGCATCCGCGCCGGGCGCATCTGCGCCATCGGCAAGGCCGGCAACCCCGATATCCAGAGCGGCTTCGGCAATTTCGACCCGAGCGAGACGATTATCGTCGGCCCCGGCACCGAAGTGATCGCGGCCGAGAGCAAGATCGTCACGGCCGGCGGCTTCGACAGCCATATCCACTACATCTGCCCGCAGCAGATCGAGGATGCGCTGATGAGCGGGCTGACCACCATGCTCGGCGGCGGCACCGGCCCCGCCCATGGCACGCTGGCGACGACCTGCACGCCCGGCCCCTGGCATCTCGGCCAGATGATCCGGGCCGCCGACGCCTTCCCGATGAACCTCGCCTTCGCCGGCAAGGGCAATGCGGCCCTGCCCGGAGCGCTGGTCGAGATGGTCGAGGCCGGCGCCTGCGCCCTCAAGCTGCACGAGGATTGGGGCACCACCCCCGCCGCGATCGACAATTGCCTCTCTGTCGCCGATGATTACGACATCCAGGTGATGATCCACACCGATACGCTCAATGAGAGCGGCTTCGTCGAGGACACGATCAAGGCGTTCAAGAACCGCACCATCCACGCCTTCCATACCGAAGGGGCGGGCGGCGGCCATGCGCCCGACATCATGAAGGTCGCCGGGCTGCCCAACGTGCTGCCCTCATCCACCAATCCGACCCGGCCCTTCACCGTCAACACGCTGGACGAGCATCTCGACATGCTCATGGTCTGCCACCATCTCTCGCCCTCGATTCCGGAAGACCTCGCCTTCGCCGAAAGCCGCATCCGCAAGGAGACGATCGCCGCCGAGGACATCCTGCACGATCTCGGCGCGCTTTCGATGATGTCGTCCGACAGCCAGGCGATGGGCCGCATCGGCGAGGTCATCACCCGCACTTGGCAGACCGCCCACAAGATGAAGGTGCAGCGCGGCCCGCTGCCGCAGGACTCCGGCACCGGCGCCGATAATTTTCGGGCCAAGCGCTACGTCGCGAAATACACCATCAATCCGGCGATATCACACGGGATTTCGCGCCATATCGGCTCGGTCGAGATCGGCAAGCTGGCCGATCTGGTGATGTGGTCTCCCGCCTTCTTCGGGGCCAAGCCCGACCTGGTGATCAAGGGCGGCATGATCGCGGCCGCGCCGATGGGGGACCCCAACGCCTCGATCCCGACGCCGCAGCCCGTGCATTACCGACCGATGTTCGGCGCCTTCGGCAAGGCGGTGACGACGACCTCGCTGGTGTTCGTCTCGCAGGCGGCCATCGCCAACGGGCTGAAGTCGCGGCTTGGCACGGAAAAGGAGATGGTGGCCGTCGAGAATACGCGCGGCGGCATCTCGAAGAAGAGCATGATCCACAACGACGCGACGCCCGACATTCAGATCGACCCGGAAACCTATGCCGTCATCGCCGATGGCGAACTCCTCGTCTGCGAACCGGCCAGGGAGCTTCCGTTGGCGCAGCGGTATTTTCTGTTCTGAGTCGAAGGCGCCTCCTGCGTCAGCAGGAAATTCAGATCCGAGCCGGTCACGCGATCGTTTTCACCAGAGCGATTGCTGGCAGCCGTCCGGCGTGTCATTTTTTCGTGGAACGACGGTTATGAAAGCGCGTGCATGGTGGCTGCGTCATTCTCCGAAGCAACCTTATCGCTGCGCGATCTCGTGATCGGGTTTATCGCAGGCGCAATCGCGGTGGTCGCCTTTCACCAGGGCATGATCCTGTGCTTGTTCCTGGCGGGGCTGACGCCCAACAGCCCATGGTTGCTGCGGCCGGCGCCGCCATTCGCCATTCCCCTGATCGTCAACCAGATGTTCTGGGGCGGGATGTGGGGCATGCTGTTCGCGCTGGTCTGGTCCTTGGTTCCGGGCCGTCAGTTCTGGCAGAAGGGCATCGTCTTCGGCTTGATCGGCCCTGTTCTGCTGGGCAACTGGATTCTCCTGCCGCTCATCAAGCAGAGCAGCCCGCTCTTTGCGGGTTTCGCGCCGTTGCGCATGGTGATCGGTCTGTTGGTCGGCGGCGCCTTCGGGCTGGGCCTCGGCCTGCTGTTTGGAGCCACGCGGCGTCAGGGTTGATCAGGGCTTGGCCTTGGCATGTTTGCCCCGGGCGCGCGAGGGGCTTGCATCCTGACGCTGCCGGTGGTCGAACTGCCGTCGCGATTTGCCGATCAGCATCGCGCGCCAATGTCAGACACGGATCGTTATCATGCTTCGCGCCACCTCCGTCATCCGCAAGGCCGCGGTCAAGGCCGACAGGGTCGTCGAGACCCTGACGCTCGACCATGAGGACAGGAACCGCCGCCGCATCGCGCTGAAGGGCGATGGCGGCCTCGAAATCCTGCTCGATCTCGACAAGGCCACAAGCCTGAACGATGGCGACGCCGTCCGGCTGGACGATGGGCGCCTGGTCCAGGTCCGCGCCGCCCCGCAGAGCCTGCTCGAGATCCGCGCCGAGAATCCGCTGCGCCTGATGCGCGTCGCCTGGCATATCGGCAATCGCCACACCCCGGCAGAAATCACCGCTGATGCGATCTATATCGAGAACGATCACGTGCTGGCCGAGATGGTGCGCGGTCAGGGTTGCGCCATGGCCATGGTGACCCGCCCCTTCCAGCCCGAGGGCGGCGCCTATGACCACGCCGATTGCGACCATCCCGATCACCAGCATGGTCATGCCCATGCTCACCAGCATGAGCACGCCGCCGCGCACGACCACGGCCATGATCATGCGCACGACCATGCGCACGACCATGCCCACGCGCATGGCGCGGGCTGCGGCTGCGGTCATGACCACGCCCATCATGACCATGAGCCCGACCACGGCCACAAGCACGGCGTCGCGCATGGCCACAAGGGCCACGCTCACGATCACTGAGCCTTCGTGAGCGCGCTTCACCTGCCCTTGATGATCTGGCTGTCGCCGTCCTTTCCAGTCGGCGCATTCGCCTATTCCCACGGGCTGGAATGGGCGTTCGAATGCGGCGACCTGCATGATGCGCAGACGTTGCAGGACTGGCTCCTGGATCTGGTCCGGCACGGCTCGCTCGCCAACGACCTGATCCTCTTCGCCGTCGCGCATCGCGCCGTCTCCGTGCGGGACGAGGCCGCGCTTGCCGAAGCGGCCGAGCTGGCGCTGGCGCTGGCGAATTCCGCCGAGCG
>JBKBRD010000170.1:0-7005 GCA_046292405.1 Allobosea sp.
GCCCTCGTCATAGACGTCCCAGACGAAGGCGAGCGCCGTCTGCCCGTCCTCGGTCGGTTGCGCCGTGAGATAGCCCCGGACCCGGAAGCGCGCCGGCTTGTCGCCCGCCACGATCTCCATCTTGCGCTCGGCCGCCGCTTCTCCGAGCAGCCCGGCGAAGCGCGTGGTCACGGCGTCGGGCGCGCCGGTGTTGCTCTGCACCGAAACCGGGACGCCCGGCGCGTCGACGCGCGGACGCTGGGCGGTCTGCGAGGTCTGCTGGCAACCGGCCAGCATGAGCGCGGCCATCGACCCCAGAACGAGGCCGTTCATATGTGCAGTCATTGACGCCTCCCGCCTTATTTTTCGTACGGGTTCGAGGTGCTTGGTTTATTCCCTGTCGCGCGTTTCTAGTCTCAACGCAGGGCGAGGTCCAGATCGGGCAGGTTGAGCGGTTCGGCGCCGTCTTCGCCGACGAGATAGGTGCGGCCGAGGCACATCGCCGTCTCGCTTGCCGAATCCATCAGGATCATGTGGGCGAACATCACCATGCCCGGCTCGATCGGCCAGTCATTGCCTTCATAGAACATCGGCCAATCCATCCAGGACGGGGTGAATTTCGCGCCCAGCGAATAGCCGCAGGCGTTGAGCCGGTGCTCGGTCAGCCCATGCTCGGCGAAAACGCGGGCGTGGGCTGCGAAAACGTCCCCCGCCGTCCGGCCGGGCCGCAACGCGTCCTCGCAGGCGAGCAGCGCGTCCCTGGCGGCGGCGTGATAGCGCAGATGCAGCGGGCGCGGCTCGCCGACCACGACCGTGCGCATGATCGCGGCATGATAGTGCCGCTGCGCGCCGGCGAATTCGAGGGTGATCTGGTCGTGGGCGTCGAGCTTGCGGCGGCCGGATTTATAGCGGCAGAGCAGGGCGTCGCGGCCCGAGCCGATGATGAACTCGTTGGCGGGGTAATCGCCCCCGCCCGCGAAGATGGCGCCGTGCTGGGCGGCGAGGATCTCGCCTTCGTCGGCCCCCGGCCCGATCGCCGCCAGCGCGGCCGAGTCGGCGGCGTCCGACAGCGCGGCGGCGCGCCTGACATAGGCGATCTCCTCTGGCGATTTCACCGCGCGCAGCCGCGTGACGAGGGTCGACGCGTCGACGAGCTCGCCATGGCCGGCGAAGGCCGCGTCGAGCTTGCGGCCATTGGCGGCGACGAGCCCGTAGGATTCGAACTCGACGCCGATGCGCTTGCCGAGCAAGCCGAGATCCTGCGCCATCGCCAGCAGGTCGCGCGCGGGGTTGGCGTCGGCGCCGTCCTTCCAGATGCGGATGTCCTGCAGGGTCGAGGTGTGCTGCGCCTGGCGGAAATCGGCGGAGCGCGTCAGCAGCGCCATGCGCCCGTCGGCCTTCAGCACCAGGCATTGGAAGAAACAGAAGCCGAAGGTGTCGTAGCCGGTGAGCCAGAACATCGATTCCTGCTGGAACAGGAACAGCGCATCGAGCCGCTCTCGCCGCATGGCGGCGAGCAGCTGGTCGCGGCGGCGGTCGAACTCGGCTTGGGTGAAGTGCAGGGCCATGGCGCAGCGATTCCCTCTCGTCTCGCCCGCACACTAGCCGCGTTGCGCGCCGCTCCGAAACCGTCGCAGCGCTGCGGGATAGGGTCTGCATGCCGCAGCGGTTTGCGGGATGGCGCATCATCTCCCATATGTGGGCTCACGGGCGCCTTCGGCCCGGCAGGAGAGAGCCATGGTCGCCACCAGCAATCGTTTCCTCGACGACATCGCCCGTCTCGCCACCGATGCGGCCGGCGCGGCCCAGGGCGTGCGGCGCGAGGTCGAGACCGTGATCAAGACGCAGATCGAGCGGCTTTTGCGCGATATGGACGTCGTCACCCGCGAGGAATTCGAGGCGGTGCGCGAGATGGCGCTGCTGGCCCGCGAGGAGAACGACAAGCTCGCGGCGCGCATCGCGGCGCTGGAAGCCGGTGGCGACAAGCCTTGATCCGACGCCGAGTCGTCCACAGCCAAGAGCTGTGGACAGGCCGCTGCAGGGATTGAGCCCGCCACCCGAATCCGGGGAGCGTGATCGGGTGTTGGGGGCCGCGCGGTCCCTGCGCTATCGTCGATGAAAGTGATTCGGCGGTCGGAAGCGTTGATCCGGCCGGCGGAGACGGGGCGCCCTGACAGGTCCCCGGCAGTCCTGTTGCGTCCTTGCGCTTTCCAGTCGCCGTGTTCCCGTTCTCGAGCGCGCCGGTCCCGCAGCCAAGCGGGGCGAAGGCAGTTGGAACCCTAGGGCATGATGGACCTTGATCTGGATGGCGAACTCGATCGCCCGTCCAACCCCCTCGACCTCATCGAAAGACTGGCCGCCCTCAACAGCTGGAGCTTCGACCGCGACAGCGACGACGAGCTCTCGGTGTCCGTCACCGGCGGCTGGGCCGATTATCACGTCGCGATCACCTGGCTGGCCGAGGTGGAGGCGATCCATATCGCCTGCGCTTTCGACCTGAAGGTGCCCGACCGCCGCCGCGCGGAAGTTCTGCAATTGGTCAGCCTGGTCAACGAGCAGCTCTGGCTCGGCCATTTCGATCTCTGGAGCACCGAGAATGTGGTGATGTATCGCCACGCCTTGCTGCTCTCGGGCGGCGCGGAGCCGACCGACGAACAGGCGGCCGCGCTGATCAAGGCTGCGATCGACGCCTGCGAGCGCTATTTCCAGGCGTTTCAGTTCGTGGTCTGGGCCGGCAAGAGCGCCAAGGAAGGCCTCGAAGGCGCGATGCTGGAGACGGTCGGCGAGGCTTGAGGCCAAACGAGCGCAAGCTCTCACCGCGAGAGCTGCGAAGCAGCTTACGCGGGAGGATCGAACGGTCGCCCCGAAGCGAGCTGACTTGCCCTTCGCGTCGCGCCTGCGCTGATGCCCGGGACCACGGCTTGCTCTCGCCTATACGGGAATGCCGTAGGATGCTAGACGGTGAGCGACCGGTTCGATCCCGCAAAGGATGCGAGCAATAGGGAGAAGCACGGGCTGCCGCTCGCCTTCGGCGATCGCATTTTTGATGATGACGACCATCTCGTCATTCCGTCCATTCGCATGATCGATGGCGAAGAGCGGTTCAAAGTCGTGGGGCGCGTCGGCGAAAAGGTCTTCACGGGCATGTTCGTGTGGCGCGACGGCCAACCCCGCTTTATCTCCGTGAGACGGAGCAACAAGGGTGAAGAAGACAGCTACCGTATTGCCGGCTGACCCGACCGATCCCGAGGATTTCGACGTCACGGCTGCGGCGCTGGAACGGGCCGGGCGCGCCCGTCTGATCAGGCAGACGAGAACCGCGCTGGGCCTGTCGCAGACAGAGTTCGCCCGCCGCTTTCGCGTTCCGGTCGGAACATTGCGAGACTGGGAGCAGGCGCGGGCGACGCCCCCCGATTTCGCCGTCGCCTATGTCCGCGTCATCGGCCGCTATCCAGAGATGGTCGAGCAGGCCGTCGCCTGAAGGCGTCGGCTGCGAGCTCCAATCCAGCGTTCGGATCGGTCCGCCGCGCTTGACCCGGCCCGGCGGGGCCGGCCAGTGTCTGTCATCACCACCAAGCCAGCCGAAGAGACCCGTCATGACCGCTCCGCTTCCGCAATCGCTCGTCCTGCTCGGCGCCGGCAAAATGGGCGGAGCCATGCTGGAGGGCTGGCTGCGCATCGGCATCGATCCGCACGGGATCACCCTCGTCGACCCGCATCCCTCCGACGAGATCGTGACGCTGGCGCAGGAGAAGGGCATGGCGCTCAATCCGAGCGCCCAGGCGGTCGCGCCTGCCGATGTCTTGGTGCTGGCGACCAAGCCGCAAATGCTCGATACGGCGGCGCCAGCGGTGCAGGCCTTCATCCATCCCAACACGCTGCTGATCTCGATCCTCGCCGGCAAGACCTTGGGCAATCTCGCGGCCCGGCTGCCGACCGCCAACGCCATCATCCGCGCCATGCCCAATCTGCCGGCGTCGGTGCAGCGCGGGGTCACAGCCGCAGCGCCTGGAGCCGGCGTCACCGCCGCCCAACGCGGCATGGCCGATGCGCTGCTCGGCAGCATCGGCCGCGTCGAATGGCTCGACGACGAAAACCTGATCGACGCCGTCACCGCCGTCTCCGGCTCGGGACCGGCCTATGTCTTCCACCTCGTCGAATGCCTGGCCGCCGCCGGGGCCGAGGCCGGGCTGCCGCCGGCCATTGCCGAGCGGTTGGCGCGTGCGACAGTCGAGGGCGCAGGCGAAATGCTGTTCCAGTCGCCGCTGCCGCCGGCGACGCTGCGCCAGAACGTCACCTCGCCGGGCGGGACGACCGCCGCGGCGCTCGCGGTGTTGATGGCGGATGAGGGGCTGAAGCCGCTGATGGTCAAGGCCGTGGCTGCCGCCAAACGTCGCGCCGGCGAGCTTTCTGGCTGACGGGCCTTTCGGACGCCATGGTCGCACCCTAGCTTCAGGGCATCGTTTCGCGACGGAGCGCCGCCATGGCCCGCAAACCTGCCTCTCCCTCTGCCGATTCCGCAGCCGCGGCTCCGGCCGTCGATCCGCGCAAGCTCGCGGTCGAGGCGCTGATGCGTCTCGCCGCCGCCAGAGCCTGGGACGAGATCGAACTCGGCGACATTGCGCAGGAGGCGGGCTTGTCGCTGTTGAAGCTGCGCGGGCTGTTTCCGTCCAAGCTCGCCATGCTCGGCGGGCTGACGCGCATGGTCGACGATGCCGTACTCGCCGAGATCGCCGATGATCTGGCGGGAGAGCCGATCAAGGAGCGGCTGTTCGACCTGGTGATGCGCCGGCTCGATGCGCTCGCCCCCTATAAGCCGGCGCTGCGCCGGATCACCCCTGTCATCCGTCGCGATCCGCTGGCGCTCGCGGCGCTGAACCGCGGCGCGATCAACTCCTGGCGCTACATGCTGGCGTCCGCCGGCATCCCGACCGAGGATTCGCTGGGCGGGCTGCGCGTCCAGGGCGCGGTGCTGCTGATGGCGCGCGTCGCCGATGTCTGGCTTGAGGATGACGAGCCCGATCTGTCGAAGACGATGGCGCGGCTCGACCGCGAGCTCAAGAGCGCCGGGCAGATCATGTCGCGCATCGAGGATGTGCACCGGCTGACCGCGCCGCTGCGCGGGCTGGCGCGGGCGCTGTGCTCAGGCCGGCGGCCATCGGTGCGGCGCAGGGAGCGTTACCCCGGCGAAGAAACCGACGATTACGCCCCTGCGATCTGATCCCGCCTTCTTCCGGCGCAAACGTCAGTCGCATTCTGGTCGTGGAATGCGCATTCCGTAGCGTTCATTTCGGGTCTGTACGGATTTTACTTTAATTGCCAATCTTTGATGCGAGAATATGTGAGGCGTTAACAGCCGATTAGGCAAGTCTCTCCGACAGTGCGAATAGCTAACACTGTTCGCCGGGGGCTGCATGATCAGGATATTTTCGGATCTTTCCGTCAGTCGCGCGCTTTCCGTCATTGCCTCGCTGGCCGGTTTGATCGTTGTCGGCGCGGTCGGCTTCAGCCTGTTCACCGCCCGGAACCAGATGATCGAGCTGAAGCGACAGGAGGTGAAGCACACCACTGAGGTGGCGGCGTCGATCGCGAATTTCTACCGCGACAAGGCTGAGCGGGGCGAGTTGACTGTCGATGAGGCCAAGCTGCTGGCGCTCGCGGCGATCGGCGCCGCGCGTTTCGAGGATGGCGCCTATTTCTTCGTCCAGTCCGAGGCGGGGGTCATGCTGACCCACCCCAACAAGGACATGGTCGGGAAGAATTTTTCCACCCTGAAGGACCCCAACGGAAAACCTTTCGTCCAGCAGCTGATGGCGTTGGCGAAAAGTCCCGGCGAGGGATTTGTGGATTATGACTGGGTCAAGCCGGGCGACCGCGACCCGACGCTCAAAGTCTCATACGTCATGGGCGTCCGGGGCTGGAACTGGGCGCTCGGCACGGGAATGCATGTCTATGACGTCGCTGCGGTTTTCCACGCGATGCTGGTCGACCTCCTGGAGATTCTCGTTCCGCTCTTCCTGCTGATGATCGGCCTCGTGGCTCTGCTCAGCCGCCGCATTTCCGCTGTGCTGGCTTCGCTCGCCGGCAGCATGAAAGCCATTGCCGGCGGCGATCTGGATGCGGCGGTCCCCCATCAGGCGCGCAGCGACGAGGTCGGCACGATGGCGCGCGCGCTCGGCGTCTTCCGCGACGCGGTGATCGCCAAGGAAGCGACGGAGGCTGAGGCGCGCCGCCTCTCGGCGCATGCCGAAGCTCAAGACGCCGCGGCGGAACAGGAGCGCCGTCGCAGCGAAACCGAGCGCGCCGCCGTTTCCGAACGCCTCGACCTGGTCGTGCGGGAACTCGGCATCGGCCTGGCGCTGCTGGCGGAAGGCGATCTCAGCCATCGCATCGTCCAGCCCTTCAGCCCGGAATACGAGAAGGTGAAGGACGACTTCAACGCCGCCATCGCCAAGCTGCAGGAAACGATGCGCGAGATCGCGTCCAATACCGAGAGTATGAAGTCGGGTTGCATCGAAATCAGCCAGGCGGCCGACGATCTCGCCCAGCGCACCGAGCAGCAGGCCTCTTCCGTGGAGGAAACCGCGACGGCGTTGGACGAGCTGACTGGGACGGTGCGTCAGACGGCGGAGAGCGCCCGACTCGCCAACGACAGCACCCATCAGGTCAAGCATGAGGCCGATCAGTCGACCGGGATCGTGCGCGACGCCATCGCGGCCATGGGCGCCATCGAGAAATCGGCCGAGGAAATCTCGCAGATCGTCGGAGTGATCGACGAAATCGCTTTCCAGACCAATCTGCTCGCGCTCAACGCCAGCGTCGAGGCGGCGCGGGCGGGCGATGCCGGCAAGGGCTTCGCCGTGGTCGCCTCCGAAGTGCGGGCGCTGGCGCAGCGCTCGGCCAGCGCCGCCAAGGAGATCAAGGCGTTGATTACCGCCTCCAGCCTGGAAGTCGGCAAGGGCGTCGCTCTGGTCGGGCAGACGGGCGAAGCGTTGCAACGGATGGCCGAGGGCGTCGCCCAAGCGA
>JBKBRD010000171.1:0-6398 GCA_046292405.1 Allobosea sp.
CGCGGTCGCGTCATTGCCGACCATGACGGGACAGCCCAGCGCCGCCGCATAGGCGGGGACAAAATCCTGCCGCGTCCAGGCCGGCATGCTGAGCGGATCGTCGCGATCCTCTTCCAGGCCGAAGGGACCGGGCAGCACGATGCCCGCGCCCCAGATCCGCGCACGCGCGACGCCGGCGCCGTCGACCAGCCGGTCGATCAGCCCGGCGATCGCTTCGAGCGCCACGGCGGGCGTGTCGGTCTCGCAGAGCACGCGCTCCTGGGCGCGGATCGTGGTCTCGAGGTCGGCCACGAGGCCGGTGACGCTGCCCCTGTCGATCTGCAGGCCGATGGCGAAGCCGCCTTCCGGATTCAGCCCCAGCTCGATCGGCGGCTGGCCGCGCGCGGCCTGGCGCCGGCCGAGCTCGGCCACCAGGCCTTCGGCGACGAGCTCCTCGACCAGCAGCGTGACCAGCTGCGCCGAAAGTCCGGTGAGCGCGGCCAACTCGGCCCGCGACGCCCGCCGCGCCCGGCGCAACGCATCGACCAGCAGGCGGCGCTGATGCCCCCTGCGATCGAATGGTGCGAGCCCTGACAGCGACATCGATCTCATTCCAGCAGTCGGTGAGACGGTTTGGTCCTTGCATCATGGCCGCTCTTCCGTCTTAAATCAACGTGACGGATTTAATAGGCGGCAATGGTCGCCCCGGGAGGGATGCAAGCGGGATGCGACTGGGCGCAACCATGACGATCGAGCGCAAGCTCGCGCTGCAGGCGTGGATCTTCCTCGCTTTGCCCGTCCTGTTCTTCTGCCTGATCCGCTTCTATCCGGCGCTCGAATCCTTCGGCATCGCCTTCAGCGAATGGAACCTGCTGTCTCCGCCGAAATTCGTCGGGCTGGCGAATTTCAGCCGCATGGTCGAGGATCCGGTGTTCTGGATCGCGTTCCGGAACACTTTTCTCTATCTGCTGATCGGCACGCCCTTCAGCCTGCTGCTCGCCTTCTTCATCGCCTACCACCTCGACCAGGTCCGCTTCGCGCATGGGCTGATCCGGGCCTGCTACTTCATCCCGCATCTGACATCGGCGGTGGCGATGGCCTGGGTCTGGCGCTGGTTCTACCAGCCGCCTCCGGTCGGGCTGTTCAACAACCTGCTCAACAGCGTCGGGCTGGATACGCAACCGTTCCTGCGCTCGACGGCGCAGGCCCTGCCCGCGGTTCTGCTGCCGGCGATCTGGGCCGGGCTCGGCTTCCAGATCGTGCTGTTCATGGCCGGCCTGCGCGCCATCCCCTCGAGCTATTACGAGGCGGCGCGGATCGACGGCGCCGGGCGCTGGATGGTGCTGCGCGACATCACCATTCCGCTGCTGCGGCCAACCATCGTCTTCCTGGTTGTGATCTCGTCGATCGGCTTCCTGCGCATCTTCGACACCGTCTTCAACATGACCGACAACGGCGCGGGCGGGCCGTTGAACAGCACCAAGCCGCTGGTGCTCTACATCTATGAGAGCGCCTTCCGCTCCTACCAGATGGGCTATGCGGCGGCGCAGACGATCGTCTTCTTCCTCATCCTGCTCGCCGTCAGCCTGATCCAGCTGCGGCTGATGCGGTCACGGTGACAGCGATGAGCCATATCCCGCTCGATTCCGACCAGCCCTGGCGCCAGCGCATCGCCGCCTCGCCCGGCCGCGTCCTCGCCTGGACGCTGCTGGCGCTGGGCGCAATCGTGATGATGACACCGCTCGCCTATATGGTCGCGACCTCGCTGAAGCCGCCGCACGAGGTCTACGAGGTCAACATCATCCCGCTCGAGCCGACGCTGGAGAACTACACATACATCTTCGCCAACAGCCCGTTCGGCCTGTGGTTCGTCAATTCGCTGGTGACCAGCACGCTCGTGACCCTGTCCGTGCTCTTCTTCGATTCGCTGATCGGCTACACGCTGGCGAAATTCGAGTTCCGCGGCCGCAACCTCGTCTTCATTGCGATCCTGACGACGCTGATGATCCCGACCGAGATGCTGATCGTGCCCTGGTATGTGATGGCCAAGAATTTCGGCTGGCTGAACAGCTATTGGGGCATCATGTTTCCCGGGCTGATGACGGGTTTCGGCGTCTTCCTGATGCGCCAGTTTTTCATGGGCGTGCCCGACGACTATATTCACGCGGCCCGGATCGACGGGCTGGGCGAGTTCGCGATCTTCTGGAAGGTCGCCCTGCCGCTGGTGACGCCGGCGCTGTCGGCGCTGGCGATCTTCACTTTTCTCGGCAACTGGACGGCCTTTCTCTGGCCGCTGATCGTCACCAGCAGCCGCGATCTCTACACATTGCCGGTCGGGCTCGCCTCGTTTTCGAGCGAGAACCTGACCGCGTGGGAGCTGGTCATGGCGGGCGCGACCATCGCGACGCTGCCGACCCTGATCGTCTTCATCGTCTTCCAGCGCTACATCATCCGCGGCGTCGTGCTTGCGGGTCTCAAGGGTTGAGCATGGCCAGCACCGCCCCCTCGGCAGCCGTCACCGGCAGCGACGACCGCTTTCCCGCGCCCGAATTCGCGCAGGCCGTGCTCGGCCCGGGCTTCGCCCATGCTCAGGCGCATCATCTCGGCCATCTGCTGCAATTGCACCGCGCCCATGGCGTGATGCTGGCCGAGCAGGGGCTGCTGACGCGCACCGAGATCGCCGCGCTGCTGACCGCGCTCGACGCCACCGAGCGCGATCTCGCGGCGCGCGGCCCCAGCCCCTATACCGGCGAGCATGAGGACATGTTCTTCTTCGTCGAGAGCGAGCTGCGCCGCCATGTCGGAGCCGAGACCGCGGGCCGGCTGCATACCGGCCGCTCGCGCAACGATATCGACCACACCCTGTTCAAGATGCGCTTTCGCGAGGAAATCGACAGGCTCGCCGCCCAGCTGGCGGATCTGGTCGATGCGGCCATCGCCCGCGCCGAGGCCGACAAAGCCACCATCATCTGCGCCTATACGCATGGGCAGCCGGCGCAGCCCTCGACCTACGGCCATTATCTCGGCGCGGTGATCGAGGCCCTGCTGCGCAGCGCCGAGCGGCTGGAGCAGGCGCGCGCCGTCGTCGACCTCTGCCCGATGGGCGCCGCCGCCATCACCACCACCGGCTTCCCGCTCGACCGGCGCCGCATGGCCGCGCTGCTCGGCTTTCGCGACATATTGCGCAATTCCTATGGCTGCATCGCCTCTTCGGACTATACCGCCGGGCTGTTCGCGGCGCTCAAGGTGCTGGCGCTCGATCTCGGGCGCTTCGCCCAGGACATGGCGTTCTGGACCTCGTTCGAAGTCGGGCAGCTGCGCTTCTCGGACGGGTTCGTGCAGATCAGCTCGATCATGCCGCAAAAGCGCAATCCGGTGCCCTGCGAGCATATGCGGCTGATGGCTTCGCTGTGCGTCGGCCGCTGCGATGCGGTGACGACGGCGCTGCACAACACGCCCTTCACCGACATGAACGACAACGAACACGAGGTGCATGGCCAGGGCTATGGCGCCTTCGCCATGGCCGAGCGCGTGATGCTGCTGATGGCCGCGGTGATCCGAAGCGCCTCGATCGACGAGGCCCGCGCGCGCGCCAATATCGAGCGCTCCTACGCAACCATCACCGAGCTGGCCGACACGCTGGTGCGCGAGGAGCGCCTGCCCTTCGTGCAGGCCCACCATGTCGCCGCCGATCTCGCCCGCGCCATGCAGGCCAGCGGCGAGACGCTGTCGACCGTGCCTCATGCGACCTTCTCGGCCATTTTCGCTGATATCGCCGGCCATGCGCCGACGCTGCCCGAGAGCCGCTTCCGCGAGATCGTCACCCCCGAGCATTTCATCGCCGTCCGCGGCCTGCCGGGAGGCCCTGCGCCGGCGGCGCTGGCCGAAAGCCTCGCGCTCTACCGCGACGGCGCAGCCCTGCTCCGCCAGCGCATCGCACAGCATGCGCAGGCGGGCCGCGAGGCGGCGGCCGCGCTGACGGCCGCCACAGCAAGCTACGGAGGCTGACCATGGCGCGCCTGTCACTTCGCAATCTGGTCAAGCGCTACGGGCAGACCCAGGTCGTCCACGGCATCGACCTCGACATCGCCGACGGCGAGTTCATCGTGCTGGTCGGCCCGTCCGGCTGCGGCAAATCCACGACCTTGCGCATGATCGCGGGGCTGGAAAGCGTGACCGCCGGCACGCTCACCATCGGCGAGCGGGTGGTCAACACGGTCGAGCCGAAGGATCGCGACATCGCGATGGTCTTCCAGAACTACGCGCTCTATCCGCATATGAGCGTCTATCGCAACATGGCGTTCGGCCTGCGCGCCGCCAAGCGGCCGAAGGACGAGATCGACAGCAAAGTGCGCAAGGCGGCCGAGATGCTCGGGCTGACGCCGCTGCTGGAACGGCGCCCGCATGAGCTCTCCGGCGGCCAGCGCCAGCGCGTCGCCATGGGCCGCGCCATCGTGCGCGATCCGCAGGTCTTCCTGTTCGACGAGCCCTTGTCGAATCTCGACGCGCAGCTGCGCGGCCAGGTCCGCACCGAGATCAAGCGCCTGCACCAGGCCATCGGCACGACGATCGTCTACGTCACCCACGACCAGGTCGAGGCGATGACGCTGGCCGACCGGATCGTGATCATGCGCGAGGGTCGCATCGAGCAGGTCGGCACGCCGCTCGACGTCTTCCACAGGCCCGCGACGCAGTTCGTCGCCGGCTTCATCGGCACGCCGACGATGAATTTCATCGTCGCGCCCGTCGCGCTGGTCGGGGGGCGGCCAGCGCTGCGGCTGGACGCGCCGGGCGGCGCGGCCCCGGTGCTGATCCCGATCCCGGAAGAGCGCGCCAGTCTGCTCGAAGGCTATGAGCGCGTCACCGTCGGCCTGCGCCCCGACGACGTGCATGTGCTCGCGGCGGGCGACGAGGCCCCGTCCGGACTTGCCCTGCAGGGCTCGGTGATCATCGCCGAACCGCTGGGGCCGACGACACAGATCACGGTCAATGCGCTGGGGCTGGACCTTGTCGGCATGGGCGACGGCCATTTCCTGCCCAGGCCGGGCGAAAAGGTGACGCTGGCGCTCAACCCGCGAACCATGCATTTCTTCGGGCCGGACGGCGCCAGGCTCGGCGACTGACCGTGCAGCCGGCGCTTTCATGACCGGGAGCGCAAAGGGGATGAGCGGGATGGAGCGACGGCTGCGCTATGCCATGGTCGGCGGCGGGCAGGACGCCTTCATCGGCGCCGTGCACCGCCAGGCGATCGCGCTCGACGGCCTCGCCGATTTCGCCGCCGGCGCCCTCTCCTCGACGCCGGAGCGCGCCATCGCGTCCGGGCGCGCGCTCGGCCTCCCAGCCGCCGATAATCATCCGAGCTGGCAGGCGCTGCTGGCGGCGGAGCTGGCGCGGCCGCTGGCGGAACGGGTCGACGCCATCGTCATCGTGACGCCGACGGATTCGCATTTCCCGATCGCGCTGGCCTTCGTCGAGGCGGGCTTCAACGTCATCTGCGACAAGCCGCTGGTCCAGACCGGCGCACAGGCCGGGGCGCTGGAGCAGGCCGTCGCCGCCAGCGGCGTAGTCTTCGCCGTGACCTACGCCTATGCCGGCTACCCGATGGTCCGGCAGGCGCGCCATATGGTGCGTTCCGGCGCGCTGGGCGCGATCCGCAAGGTCGTCGTCGAGTATAATCAGGGCTGGCTGTCGTCGGCCGTCGAGCATGCGGGCAACCGGCAGGCCGCCTGGCGCACCGATCCGGCCCGCAGCGGCGTGGTCGGCGCGCTCGGCGATATCGGCTCGCATGCCGAGAACCTGATCGCGACCGTCACCGGGCTGGAGATCGAGTCGCTGGTCGCCGATCTCGGCGCGCTGGTTCCGGGTCGGGCGCTCGACGACGACGCCAGCCTGCTGCTGCGCTTCAAGGGCGGGGCGCGCGGCGTGCTGATCGCCTCGCAGATCAATGCCGGGCTCGAAAACGACCTGCGCCTGCGCGTCTCCGGCGAGACGGGGACGCTGGCCTGGCGGCAGGAGGAGCCAAATAGGCTTTCCCACCACAAAATCGACGGCCCGACGGAAATCCTGACCCGCGGCTCGCCCTGGCTCTGCGAGGCCGCCAAACGCGCCTGCCGGCTGCCGCCGGGCCATCCCGAAGGCTTCATCGAAGCGTTCGCGACGCTGTACCGCGGCGTCTTCACAGCCATTCGGGCAAGGCGAACCGGGCTCGGCGTCGCTGCGGCCGATGCGGAGTATCCGACCGTGGCCGAGGGCGCGCGCAGCCTGCGCTTTATCGAAGCCGCCGTCGCCTCGGCGCAGAGGCGCGCCTGGGTGGAGCTGCCGCTGCAGGACTGAACGCTCGCCAGCGCCGGAGGCCGGGGCTGGCGTCATCTGGCGCGAAAACGGCCGCGGGGCGACGCCGCAAGCAGATCGGAAGAGCG
>JBKBRD010000171.1:6408-7004 GCA_046292405.1 Allobosea sp.
TTTCAATGGGGAGCGGGGTCCGCGCCTCGCCTTCGCCAAGCTCGACGTGACGGTGCCGCGCGCCCATAGGCCGGGCGAGCTGGAATTGCCGGGCGCGGGCGGGGGGGGGGGGCCACATGTGGCGCCAACCCGGCCGCGGGGCGCCGCCGCACGCGGCGGCCCCCCGCGCCCTACTCACTTGCGCTTGGCGCCGACTTCCTCGTCCCAGCGCCGGAAGGCCAGGACCATCTTGTCCGGCGATAGCGGCGTCTCGATCGGGTTGTTGGCGATGAGATCGGCATATTCCGGCCGGCCGAATTCGGCGATGGCCTTCTGGCTCTCCGGCGGAGCCATCGAGAGCGGCACGTCCTTCACAGCCGGCCCCGGATAGAAATAGCCCTCGTCATAGGTGTAGGCCTGCTGCTCCGGCTTCATGGTGTGGCTGATCAGGTCGAGGATCACCGCGAGCTTCTCGGGCGCCACGCCCTTGGGCTCGAACATGGAGTGCGCGTCCGAGACCCAGTGGAAGCACTTGAGCGTCTGGATCTTGGCCTCCTTGGGCACGATGCCGAGCGCGCGCGGGTTGATGTCCCAGCCCGTGGTCGAGACGATCATGT
>JBKBRD010000172.1:0-6916 GCA_046292405.1 Allobosea sp.
CCCGCCGTCGCCCCCACGCTGGAGAGCCTGCTCGGCGCCATCGCGGCCCGTTCCGCCAAGGCCGCGCCCGGCGAGTGGATCATGGCCCGCGGCTACGACCAGACCAAGCTTGATGTCGGCCGCCACCCCTATCGCGAGGAACTCGACAAGGCGTCGCCGAACAATCCCGTCGTCCTGGTCCGCGCTTGCGGCCACGTCTGGATCTGCAATTCGCCGGCGCTGGCGCTGGCTGGAATCGACGAGACCACGGAGCCCCCGCCGGGCGGGTTGATCGAACAGCAGAATGGCCGCCTGACCGGGCTCCTGGCCGAAAACGGCTGCGACAGGGTGCGCCAGGCGATCCCGCCCCTGACCGAGGACGACCTCGTCGGCGGGATCGAGCGCGGCGGCAACTATCTGCTCTCGCTCGGCATCACCAGCTGCATGGACGCCGCAGTCGGCCAGAAGGCGGGCTTCGCCGAGATCGCAGCCTATCACCGCGCCAAGCGCGATGGCCGCCTGCCGGTGCGCAGCTGGCTCACCCTGCTCGGCGACGACGGCCGCTCGATCGTGCCGCAATGCCATGCCGCGGGCCTGATCTCCGGCACAGGCGACGACATGCTGATGATCGGCGCCGTCAAGCTCTTCCTCGACGGCTCGGCGGGCGGACGCACGGCCTGGATGACCAAGCCCTATCTCGGGGATGACGAAACGACCGGCGTCCAGATGAAGCAGGATGCCGAGCTCGAACGCGAGGTCATGGACGCTCACGTCAAGGGTTACCAGCTGGCCTGCCACGCGATCGGCGACGCCGCGATCGAGCAGTTGATCACGGCCTATGAGAAGGCGCTGGCCGCGCATCCCGACGCCGATCGGCGCCACCGCATCGAGCATTGCGGCTTCTCCACGCCGCAGCAGCACGCGCGGATGATCGCGGCCGGAATCTATCCCTGTCCGCAGCAGGCCTTCATCCATGATTTCGGCGATGCCTATGTGAAGGTGCTCGGTCCCGAGCGCGCCCTGCCGAGCTACCCTCTGGGGACGTGGCTCAAGCTCGGCCTGAAGCCCGGCGCGGGCAGCGACGCGCCCGTCTGCGATCCGGACCCGTTTTCGAACATCCACGCCATGATCACGCGCAAGACGTGGCGCGGCACGGTGATGGATGCAGGGGAATGCGTCACGATCGAGCAGGCTCTGCAGTCCTACACCGAATTCGGCGCCTTCTCGCAAAAGCAGGAGGCGGTGAAGGGCCGGCTCGTGCCGGGCCAGCTCGCCGATGTCGCCGTGTTCTCGCGCAACCTTTTGACCGCCGAGCCCGACGATATCCTGACGCATACGCGCTGCGATCTGACGATCCGGGGCGGAACGGTGGTTTTCGAGCGGGAGAGTTCCGACCGTTGACCAGAGATATCGGCAAGCAGCGGAAGTGCGGGACGTTTCGCACCAACCGCTGCTGCCGCAAGCAAAGCCGTAAGCGCGGGGCGTTCATGCCCGTTCGCGGCGACATCATGGGAGAGGATACGCAATGCACAAGGCACTGACAGTCACAGCGGCGCTGACATTCGCCGCCTTCACGTCGCAGGCCCAGGCGCAAGAACCGCGCAGAGGCGGGACGATCCGGTTCACCGCGCCCTATGCGACATCGTTCGTCAGCAACGACAGCCACGTCTCGAACCAGATCCAGGACGAGATCTACGGCTACGCGCTGCACCGCGCCCTCTACAAATGGGATTCGACCAACAACAAGCCGGTGCTCGAACTCGCCAAGAGCGTGTCCACCTCGGCCGACGGTCTCGTCCACACCTTCAAGCTGCGGGACGACGCGCTGTTTCACAACGGCCGCAAGATGACCGCCGACGACATCATCTGGAGCTATACGCGCCTGATGGACGGCTCGAAGAATTATCCCGGGGCCGCCTTCATCCGGCGCATCAAGGGCGCGATCGATGTCCAGAACGGGACGGCCAAGGAGATTTCGGGGCTGAAGAAGATCGACGACTTCACCCTCGAGATCACCCTGCTCGAGAAGGGCGAGCCAGGCTTCCTGTTCCGCACCGCGACGACGTCGATCTTTCCCGCCAAGGAAGCGCAGGATCCGAATTTCTTCAACAAGCCGATCGGGCTCGGACCCTTCAAGTTCGTCGAGCACGTTCCCGGCTCGCGCATGGTTTTCGAGCGCTGGGAAAAATTCTACGTCGCCGGCAAACCCTATGCCGACAGGCTTGTGATCTCGCCGATGGGCGAGGCCGCGGCCCGCGACGTCGCCTTCCGCAACAAGGAGATCGACGTCTCGATCCTGGGGCCGTCGCAATACGTCGCCTACCAGGCAGACGCCAATCTCAAGAAGGGCATTCTCGAAGTCGCCGAGGTGTTCACCCGCAACATGGGCATGAACCCCAGCTACAAGCCGTTCTCCGACAAGCGCGTGCGCCAAGCGATCAACCACGCCATCGACAGCGATCTGATCATCTCGCGGCTCGTGCGCAACAAGGCTTATCGCGCGACGAGCTGGCTGCCCTTGTCCTCGCCCGCCTATGACAAGACGCTGAAGCCCTATGCCTTCGATCCCGAGAAGGCCAAGAAGCTCCTGACCGAGGCCGGCTATCCCGACGGGTTCGAGTTCGAATGGACCGCGAGCCCGAATGAGAGCTGGGGCGTGCCGATCGTCGAGGCGACCATCCCGATGCTCGCCAAGGTCGGGATCAAGGTGAAAGTGAAGCCGGTCGAGGGCTCGGCGCTGGGCGGCATTGTCGCGAAGGGGGATTTCCAGGCGTATATCTGGTCCAACACCTCCGGTCCCGACCCGCTGACCCAGATGAAGTGCTTCTACTCCAAGACGCCGCGCAGCGCCTGCAACTACACGACGTTCAGCAATCCCGAAGTGGACAAGCTGATCGAAGAGGCCGGTGCGACGGACGATCTCGCCAAGCGCAACGAGATCCTGAAGAAGGCCAACGCCGTCGTCTATGACGAGGCTCCGGTGTGGTTCTTCAACTACAACAAGGCGGTAATGGCCTATCAGCCCTGGCTGCACGGCCTGCAGCCGAACGCGACGGAACTCGCCCTGCAATATTACGAGGATCTCTGGGTCGACGCTTCGTCGCCCGCAGCCAAGTAATCCCGATCAGGCCCCAAGCCCGACGCCCGGCGGCAATCGCTCGCCGGGCGTCGCGGCCAGGAGTGCGCGATGCTGCCCTATGTCCTACGGCGCCTGATCCAGTCGGTGCCGATCCTGCTCGCGGTCGCAGGCCTGATTTTCGTGATGTTCAGCGTCATTCCCGGCGATTTCGCCTCGACCCAGATGGCCGATGGCCGCTCGGTGGTCGATGCCGAGCAGGTCGCGCGGATGAACAAGCAATTCGGCCTCGACGATCCCGTTCATGTCCGCTTCGCCAGCTACGTCGGCAAGCTGCTGACGCTCGATCTCGGCACCTCCTTCCGGACTCGCCAGCCCGTGATCGACTCGCTGCTGGAACGGATCTGGCCGAGCCTGCAACTGGCCTCCGCCGCAATGTTGTTTGCGATCGCCATCGGCGTTCCGCTCGGCTTTCTGGCCGCGTTGAAGCCCGGCGGCTGGCTCGACATGCAGTCGATGATCGTCGCCGTGTCGGGGCTGTCGCTACCGCAGTTCTGGCTCGGGTTGATGCTGATGTACGGCTTTGCGCTGATGCTCGGCTGGTTTCCCAGCTTCGGTTATGGCGACGGGAATCCGCGCTATCTCGTGCTTCCCGCAGTTGCGCTCGGCGTCGCTCCCCTGGCGCTTCTGGCGCGCACGACGAGAGCGGCGGTGCTGGAGGTGATGAACGCCGATTTTGTGCGCACGGCGCGCGCCAAGGGCAACAGCGAGGTCCGCGTCATGCGTTGGCATGTGGCGCGGAACGCCGCCGTCATCGTCCTGACCACGCTGGGCCTGCAGTTCGGATCGATCATGGGCGGCGCAGTCGTGATCGAGAAACTCTTCGCCTGGCCAGGGATCGGCTCGCTCCTGGTCGACAGCGTCTCGCTGCGCGACATCCCCGTGGTGCAGGCCTGCATCCTCCTGCTCGTGCTGTTCTTCCTGATCGTGAACATCGTGGTGGACGTGCTTTGTGCCCTGATCGATCCCCGCATCAAGTACACCTAGGATCGGCAAGACCATGAAGTTTCGTGCAAATCTCTGGATCGGCGGCGTCCTGTTCGCGTCCGTCGTGATCGGCGGCGCGCTGGCGCCCTGGCTGGCCCATACCGACCCGGTCATGGACGCCAACCTGATGAATGCGGAAGTGTCCCCCGGCGCCGAGTTCTGGTTCGGCACCGACGCTCAGGGCCGCGACATCTGGAGCCGCGTGTTGTACGGCGCGCGCATCTCGCTGACGGTCGGCATCGTCTCGCAGCTGATCAACACGATCATCGGCGTGACGCTGGGCATGTCGGCGGCCTATTTCGGCGGCTGGTGGGACGATCTGGTCAATGGCCTGACCAACCTGATGCTGTCGATCCCGTCGCTGATCTTCGCCTTGGCCATCATGGCGATCCTGCAGCCTGGCCTGACCAGTCTCGTGATCGCTCTCGGTCTGACCAACTGGTCCTATACCTGCCGGCTTTCCCGCGCTGCGACGCTGTCGATCAAACAGCAGGGTTATGTCGAAGCCGCCCGCTCCTTCGGCAGCGGCGACGCGCGGATCATGCTGACGCAGATCCTGCCCAACATCGCCGGCCCGATCATCGTGATAGGCACGCTCGGCATGGGCGGGGCCGTGCTGGCGGAGGCGGCGCTGTCCTTTCTCGGCCTCGGCATCCGGCCGCCTTTTCCAAGCTGGGGCAGCATGCTCTCGGATGCGCGCGACCAGATCACCACCGCTCCCTGGATCTCGGTCTTTCCGGGGCTGGCCATCTTCGTCACCGTGCTCGGCCTCAACCTGCTGGGCGACGGCCTGCGCGACATCCTCGATCCGCATTCGCAATCGCGCAAGACCTGATCGCGTCTTGCCTGCCTTCGGATCCCGGCGACGGCCGGACGACGCATTCTATTCCGCCACGCGCGTCTAGCGATTGGCGGCGACACGCCGGGCGCGCGCGAACAAAACCCATAGGCGTAGGTCATAAATGACCTTGGCGGTCGCCAGAAGCACCAGAAGGCTGAACGCCGCCTTCGACAGCGGCTCCATCGTTCCGTCGACCAGCCAGGCATGGACGACGCTGCCGACGACGAGGACCACCGCCAGAACGCTGTGCCAGAGGCGCCAGGTCTTCGGCGCCATGCGGACGCGCGCCCTGAGCGCTGCAAGCGTCGCCGTGGCGAAGGCAGCCCACATGGCGACGACGCCCCAGGCCGAAAAGGGCGTGGGAGATGCAAACAGCAATGCGTCGATCACATCGGGAGCGCTCGTCAGCCACAGCCCCGCGACATGGAGACCGATCAGCGCGACAACGGCGACGCCCAGCCAGACATGCACGCGGCGGCCGCGCCGAGACGGTGGCGCAAACAAATACCCACCAGCCAGCAGCGGTTGAACGAGCAATGCCGCCAGCGCGGCTATGCCGGCGAAACTGGAGGCCACATAGACGCTGTCGCGCCACGCCAGCAGAGGGCTGCCGGCCGCCAGGGCGATCGGCGCGGTGACGGCGGCGGCAAGGGCCAGCCAGATCAAAGACCTCCGGGCTGAGGGCAAGCGGTTCAGACCGGCTGAAGGACGAAATGCGCGCTGAGGCTGGTATCGCGCGAACTGGCCAAGACGGGCCGGAGGAAGACCGTCTTGAAGCCATCCCCATCATAGGCGAGATGAGCGTGAGCCTGTCCGAAGGCCGGTATGATCTGCGGCATTTCCAGTCTGAAACTTCCGTCCGGCCCGGTGAGCGTGGCGCCGTGGCTGTGCGGATCGTTTTCACGCCCTTCCGTGGTGTGCGCCCAAATCTGGATTCGCACCCTGGACAATGGCGCCCCGTCACCCGCACGACGCACGCTGCCTGACATCCAGAAACCGCCGCCGCCAATGCGTTCGACGATGGCGGCGCCGGGAATATAGTTGTTCGCTCCGCCACGCATTGTGGGCGTGGGCGCAAGGCCTTGCGCATGAGCGGGCAACAGCAGGCCAGGCGCGCCCGAGAGCAAGGCCGCGCCGGCAAGGACGGAACTGTTCGCGAGGAAGTCGCGGCGGGTCGATCGATCTTGGCTCATTGCAGCTTCTCCTTGATGCTTTGCAGGCGAGGCGCCGGAGCTCCCACGCCTCCAGGACCCATCGGAACGTCAAGATCGCAGCCTAATCCTGAAGATGGCGATCAGGGGGCGAGCCGAGCGCCCGGGATCCGGCGGAACGGACGCAAACTGCGGCCACGCCAGCGCCGCAGGACAATTCTTACTGCAGATACAATGTCTTGCGATCCTCGGGACGCAAAACGCTTTCTCGATCACCGCTCTTCACGAAATCGCGGTCGGCCGCTGATCGACCGCCCAGGCGCAGCATCGCGTCCGCTGGACTTGGTTCGACATCGAAACAGATGGGCGGCGACGCACGCGACGAGCACGATCCCGACCTCCATCGCGGCCTCTGTCGCGATCGGGGCCAGCAGGTTCGACGCGCGTCTCAGAGCCGCCGGTTGGCAGCCTTGGGATCGGACGCGAAGGTCGCGACGGACATTGTCGGCAGATCGAAACAGTCGCGCGTCATCGCGTAACCGTGCCCGCCCATGCGGCCGATCGCGTCGAGCGCGACGGGGTCGACATGCAGGCGCTCGTCGATCGTATCGGCGCGGAAATGCGCATAGACCACCTCGCCCAGGATGATCTCGCGCGAGTTGCCGATGCCGAGCGTGGTGTGATGGCGGCATTCGAAGGCGGCCGGGGCCTGGCTGATCCAGGGACACGGCACCTTGACGCCCGGCATCGCGGTCAACCCCGCCGCGGCGAGTTCGTCAATTCCGGGCTCGAAGGGGGTGGCGCAGATGTTCATGCCCTCGA
>JBKBRD010000173.1:0-6891 GCA_046292405.1 Allobosea sp.
CCGGGGCGACATCGGCCTGCTGGAACCCGGACTCGATTGGCTGGAGGAACGCAC
This sequence comes from Allobosea sp., assembly GCA_046292405.1. Taxonomy (GTDB): domain Bacteria; phylum Pseudomonadota; class Alphaproteobacteria; order Rhizobiales; family Beijerinckiaceae; genus Allobosea. The sequence goes on from JBKBRD010000173.1 coordinate 55, forward strand.
CGGCAAGCCGGTGCCCGACGCGGTGATCTTCGCCAGCCGCATCGACATGGAGCCGGACGGCATGGCCACGATGGCCTCGAAGCTCGAGCCCGTGCCTGCGACCGAGCCGGGCAGCTACAGCTTCAGGACCAACCTCACCATGGAGGGCGGCTGGCGGCTTTCGCTGGGGGCCAAGGTGCAGGGTGAGGACGGCACGGTCGAAAGCCGTCTGGTCCTGAAGGCCACCCCATGAAGCGAGTCCTGCTCTCGATCCTCGCTCTCGCCGCCGTTACGGCGGCGGGCGCGGGGGGCTATGCCGCCGGAACGCGCGGGCTCGTCCTGCCTGGCCTCGATCGGCTCCACCATGTCTTCATGGCCAGATCAGCGGTCGCGCCCAAGGCGGATCCGGCGGCAGCGACGGGTCCGATCGCCTATTATCGTCACCCGGACGGAATGCCGGTCTACGCGCCAGCCCCGCGCAAAACCGAAGACGGTCGCGACTTCCTGCCTGTCCGCGCCAGCGAGGAGATCAGCTTCGATCCGCCCGCGGCCAGACCGGCGCAGGTCGCCGAGGCGCCAGCCGCTGGAGCGGAGGCCGAACGAAAACTGCTCTATTATCGCAACCCAATGGGCCTGCCCGACACCTCGCCGGTTCCGAAAAAGGACTGGATGGGGATGGATTACTTGCCGGTCTATGCCGGGCAGGACGCCGACGACAAGGTGATCAAGCTCTCGCCCGGCCGCGTCCAGCGCAGCGGCGTGCGTTCGGAGCCCGTCGTGCGGCAGGCGATCAGCCGGCCGATCCGGGTGCCCGGCACGGTGCAGCTCGACGAGCGCCGCGTCTCCGTGGTCGCGACGCGCTCGGACGCCTTCATCCAGGAGGTGGCCCCGATCACGACCGGTGACCGCGTCGCCAAGGGCGACCGGCTGGTCAAGATCTATTCGCCCGAGATCACGGCGGCCGGCGCGCAGTTTGTGTCCGAACTCAACGCCGCCGGGCGCGGCGCGCCCGAAGGCGGCGCGCGTCAGCGGCTGGAGAATCTGGGCGTCCAGCCGGAGATCGTCGCCGAGATCGAGCGCACCCGAAAAGTGCCGCTGACGATCGTCTGGGCGGCCCCACGCGACGGCATCGTGCTGGAGCGCAACGTCGTCGACGGCATGAGGATGGCGTCGGGCGACAGCCTGTTCCGGCTCGCCGACATCTCGACGATCTGGGTCCTGGCAGATGTGCCCGAAGGCGATCTCGCCGCGATCCGCATCGGCGCGCCCGCCACTGTCCGGCTGCGCGGACGGCCCGGCACGGTGTTCGAGGGCAAGGTCGGGCTGATCTATCCGCAGGTGGCCGAGGCGACACGCACCACCAAGGTGCGCATCGAGATCGACAACCGCGCCGGCATGCTGCTGCCCAACATGTATGCCGATGTAGAGATCGGCTCGGGCGAGGCGGGGCTCGTTCTCGCCGTGCCCGACAGCGCCGTGATCGACACCGGCACGCGCCGCGTCGTCATCCTAGATCGGGGCGAGGGCCGTTTCGAGCCGCGCGAGGTTAGAGTCGGACAGCGTGGCGACGGCATTGTCGCGATCAGCGAGGGGGTGCAGGAGGGCGACCGCATCGTCGTCTCAGCCAATTTCCTGATCGACGCGGAGAGCAACCTGAAGGCCGCGCTGAGCGGCCTCGGCGCGCCAGCGGACGGCAAGCCCGCCGAGGCCAATCCGTCGGAGGCGAAACCATGATCGCCCGACTGATCGCCTGGTCGGCCCGCAACCTCGTCCTCGTCTTCGTCGCCACGGCCTTCGCGGTCGCCGCCGGCGTCTATGCGGTCAGGACATTGCCGCTCGACGCCATCCCCGATCTCTCCGACGTGCAGGTCATCGTCTACACCGAATATCCCGGCCAGGCCCCGCAGGTGATCGAGGATCAGGTCACCTATCCGCTGACGACCTCGATGCTGACGGTGCCCAAGGCCCGTGTCGTGCGCGGGTTCTCGTTCTTCGGCGTCTCCTTCGTATACGTCATCTTCGAGGACGGCACCGACCCCTACTGGGCGCGCTCGCGCGTGCTCGAATATCTCAATGCGGCGGCCCGCCGGCTTCCCACAGGCGTCTCGCCGACATTGGGGCCGGACGCCACCGGCGTCGGCTGGGTCTACCAGTATGCCGTCATGGCGAAGGACATGTCGCTGGCCGAACTGCGCTCGGTCCAGGACTGGTCGGTGCGCTTTGCCGCCTCGCGCGCGGAGGGCGTGGCCGAGGTCGCCAGCGTCGGGGGGTTCGTCAAGCAATACGCCATCGTGGTCGATCCGGTGCGGCTGCGGGCGCAAGGAGTATCGCTGGCGAGCCTTCGCGAGGCGGTGCGCAACAGCAACATGGATGTCGGTGGGCGCACCGTCGAACTCGCCGAGTTCGAGTTCGTGGTGCGCGGGCGGGGCTATCTGAAGTCTGTCGCCGATATCGAGAACATCGTGCTGCGGACCGAGCGCGGCGCGCCGCTGCGGCTCGCCGACGTCGCCCGCGTCGAGCTCGGCCCCGACGAGCGGCGCGGCATCACCGAGCTCAACGGCGAAGGCGAGGTCGCCAGCGGCATCGTACTGCAGCGTTTCGGGGCCAATGCGCTCGGCGTGATCGAGCGCGCCAAGGCGAGGCTCGCCGAGATCGCCGCCTCCCTGCCGGGCGGGGCCGAGATCGTGCCGGTCTATGACCGCTCGCAACTGATCGAGCGGGCGATTGAGACGCTCAAGGTGACGCTGATCGAGGAGAGCGTCATCGTCGCGCTCGTCTGCATCGTCTTCCTTTTGCATCTGCGCAGCGCGCTGGTGGCGATCCTGATGCTCCCCGTCGGCATCCTGATCGCCTTCGCCGCGATGAAAGCACTGGGGCTCGGCTCAAACATCATGAGCCTGGGCGGCATCGCGATCGCGGTCGGCGCCATGATCGACGCCGCCATCGTCATGATCGAGAACTCCCACAAGCATCTCGAACGGGCGCCGCCGGGCAAGCCGCGGATCGAGATCATCATCGAGGCGGCGAGCGAGGTCGGGCCGGCGCTGTTCTTTAGCCTGCTCGTGATCACCGTCTCCTTCCTGCCGATCTTCACGCTGGAGGGCGAGGAGGGCCGGCTGTTCGGCCCGCTCGCCTACACCAAGACCTTCGCCATGGCGGCTGCAGCCTTCCTCTCCGTGACGCTGGTGCCGGCGCTGATGGTCGTGTTCGTCCGCGGCCGGATCATCCCGGAGCGCAAGAACCCGATCAACCGGGCACTGATCTGGCTCTACCGTCCGCTGATCAGGGGTGTGCTGCGGGCGAAGACGCTGACGATCCTGCTGGCGCTGGTTGTGCTCGGCGTCAGCATCTGGCCGGCGCGGCAACTCGGCTCGGAGTTCATGCCGACGCTGAACGAGGGCACGCTGATGTACATGCCCACGACACTGCCTGGCATCTCCGTCACCAAGGCGGCCGAACTGCTCCAGACGCAGAACCAGATCATCCGCTCCTTCCCGGAAGTCGCGTCCGTCTATGGCAAGGCAGGCCGGGCCCAGACCGCGACAGATCCTGCCCCGACCGAGATGTTCGAGACCATCATCAACCTGAAGCCGCAGGACCAATGGCGGGCCGGCGTCACCTCCGACACGCTCAAGGCCGAGATGGACAAGGCGCTGCAGTTCCCCGGCGTCTCTAACGCCTGGACGCAGCCCATCCGCGCCCGCATCGACATGTTGGCGACCGGCATACGCACCCCGATCGGCGTCAAGATCTTCGGCACTGATCTTACGCAAATGGAAGCGATCTCGCGGCAGGTAGAGACCACGCTGAAGACCGTGCCTGGCACGAGCAGCGCCTATGCCGAGCGCGTCATCGGCGGGTACTTCCTCGACATCGTGCCCGACCGGATTGCGCTCGGGCGCTATGGGCTTTCCGTCGGCGACGTCCAGGGCGCGGTCACGATGGCGTTGGGCGGCGAAACGGTGACGACCACAGTCGAGGGCCGCGAGCGCTACGGCGTCACGATCCGCTATCCGCGCGACCTGCGCTCCGACCCGCAGGCAATCGCCCGCGAGGTCCAGGTCTCGATGCCGTCGGGCGGTTCGGTGCCGCTCGGCGAGGTCGCTAAAATCGAGCGCAAGCGCGGCGCGACCTCGATCCGGACCGAGAATGGCGAACTCGCAGTCTATATCTTCGTGGACACCACGGGACGCGACCTCGGCGGCTATGTCCGCGAGGCGCAGAACGCGATCGCGCAAAGCGTACAGCTGCCGGCGGGCTACCGCATCGCCTGGAGTGGCCAGTTCGAATATCTCGAACGGGCCGAGGCTCGCCTCAAGCTGGTCGTGCCGGTAACGCTCGCGATCATCTTCTTGCTGCTTTACCTGAATTTTCGCCGACTGACCGAGACCTTCATCGTCATGCTGTCGCTGCCATTCGCGCTGGTCGGCGGCGTATGGCTGCTCTGGTGGGAGGGTTTCAACATGTCGGTGGCTGTCGCGGTTGGTTTTATCGCGCTCGCCGGCGTCGCGGCCGAGACCGGAGTGATCATGCTGATCTATCTCGACCATGCCTTGAAGGAGGTGCAGGCGCGCTGTGCGGCGGAAGGGAGGGCGTTCACCCGCTCCGACCTGCATGAAGCGATCATGCTCGGTGCTGTTGAACGTGTGCGGCCCAAGATCATGACCGTGATCGCAATCATGGCAGGCCTCCTGCCGATCCTCTGGAACACCGGCACGGGCTCGGAGGTGATGCAGCGCATCGCCACCCCGATGATCGGCGGCATGGTCTCTTCGACTGTGCTGACGCTATTGGTGATCCCGGCGATCTACGGGCTGGTCAAGGGTTGGGGGTTGTCCAACGCGGTGAAGTAGCTGTACTGGCTCCCGACGCCATTTTGCGATCACGGATGGATGCCTATGGCGACGATATGGCTAGAGAAAGCGAAAACATGGGCGCGCAGACTCAAGCGCGACGTCATCGCGCTTTGGATTGCCGCGCGTGACGTGCGGACCCCCATACTCCCCAAGATCGTGGCCGCGAGCATCGCGGCTTACGCGCTGTCGCCGCTCGATCTCATTCCAGACTTCATACCGGTTCTAGGCTACCTCGACGATCTGCTCATCGTCCCGCTCGGCATCATGTTGGCAGTCAGGCTGATTCCCGGCCCTTTAATGTTTGAATTTCGAGCCACGGCATCGCAGCGTGATCAGCGTCCGGTCAGCCGCGCTGGGTTCGTGTTCGTCGTGGCTATGTGGCTGGCCTTCGCGGCCCTCGCCGTTTGGTGGCTCGTTTGACCTGCCTCTCGTGGCATGCGCTTCTTCCCCTGCGGAGCTCACCTTACGTCGGCAGCGGGGACCGGAAGGCCTTGCGGTTGGGGTAAGCCTTGGACCCTCCCCGCTATTGCTCATGGGGCGGCTAATCGTTTCTGGAGAGCGCCATATCGGCCAGGATCGGGCATTCTGGGCGGTTGTCGCCGTGGCAGGTCCGAGCGAGATGCCGGAGTGTGAGCGACATGGCTTGAAGCTCTTCGATCTTAGTTTCGAGATCGCGCACGTGCTTCATCGCGAAGCGCTTTACGTCGGCGCTCGCCCGGCTCTTGTCGCGCCAGAGCGCCAGAAGTTGGCGGGCCTCCTCGATAGAGAGCCCAAGCGTGCGAGCTCGCTTGATGAAGCGAAGCTCGTGGATCTCTTCGGTCGCGTAGATCCGGTACCCGGCCTCCGTCCGGATTGGCGGCTCGATGAGGCCGATGCTCTCGTAGTAGCGGATCATCTTCGCCGTCACGCCGGATGCCGTCGCCGCCTGTCCGATGTTCATGTCGATGTCTCCTATGACTGTGGCAACTTCATTCTGCAGCGGCTAGCTCTGTCGGCCTCGTCGGACTCGGTTCCACCCGCTTCGACCCGCCGAAGCGCTTGAGCCGCAGGGCGTTGGTTAGGACGCTGACGCTCGAAAGGGCCATGGCTAGGCCGGCGAACATGGGCGACATCAGGATACCGAAGGCTGGGTAGAGCGCGCCGGCCGCGACGAGGATGAGCACGACGTTGTATCCAAAGGCCCAGACGAGGTTCTGGCGGATGTTTGCGATCGTCGCCTGTGACAGGGCGATGGCCTTGGCGACTCCCTCCGGATCGCCGGACATCAGGACGACGTCGGCGCTCTCGATCGCGATGTCTGTCCCAGTACCAATCGCGATGCCGACATCCGCCTGCGCCAGCGCCGGCGCGTCGTTGATCCCGTCCCCCACGAAGGCGACGCGGCCGCCTCCGGCCTGTAGCGACTTCACCACTCCGGCCTTGTCGGTAGGTAGGACTTCGGCGATGACCTCGTCGATTCCGAGCCGGCACGCGATGGCCTGCGCCGTGCGTGCGTTGTCGCCGGTGACCATAACGATGCGCAGGCCCAGCTGGTGCAGCGCGGCGATTGCAGCGGGCGTCGTCTCCTTAACGGGGTCTGCAACCGCGATGATGGCCGCGAGTCTTCCGTTTATCGCGGCGTAAAGAGGCGTCTTGCCTGCATTGCCGAGTTGCGCTGCCTGCGCGGCGAACTCCGATAAATCGAGGCCCAGACGCCGCATCAACCGGTCGGCGCCGACCTCGATACGATGCCCCTCGACATATGCCGCGACCCCGAAGCCGGGCTCGCTGGAGAAGTCCGCCGGCTCGGCCAGCCCCAGCCCGCGCTGCCGCGCACCGGCGACGATCGCATCGGCCACAGGATGCTCGGAGAGGGATTCCACCGAGGCGACGAGGCGCAGCACCTCGTCTTCCTTGAACCCTTCCGTGACGGCGATGTCGGTCAATTCTGGCCGGCCCTTGGTCAGCGTGCCTGTCTTATCGAGGGCGATGACCGTCGAATCCTTGAGACTCTGCAGCGCCA
>JBKBRD010000174.1:0-6884 GCA_046292405.1 Allobosea sp.
GCGGCGCTGTTCGCAGACCATCCCAAGGCCTTCTGCGACCTCGCCTTCTGGGACGGGGAGCCTGTCGGCTTCGCCGTCTGGTTCTATACCTACTCGACCTTTTCCGGCCGGCACGGGATCTGGCTGGAAGATCTCTACGTGCAGCCGGAACAGCGCGGTCGCGGCATCGGCAAGGCGCTGATGGCGGGGCTCGCCAGGCGCTGCGTCCACGAGGGGCTGCCGCGTCTGGCCTGGTGGGTGCTGAACTGGAACGAGCCTTCCCGGGTGTTCTACCGCGCGCTCGGCGCGCAGGCGCAGGATGAATGGACCGTCAAGCGGCTGGAGGGCGGCGCGCTGCGCACCCTCGCCGGAGAGGGCTGAGCCATGGCGCGTCCCATCGTCATCGTCGCGGCGCTGGCCGATAACGGCGTCATCGGCGACGACAACCGGCTGATCTGGCGGCTGAAGACGGATATGCGGCGGTTCCGCGCGCTCACGCTCGGCCGGCCCGTGATCATGGGGCGCAAGACCTTCGAGTCGATCGGTAAGCCGTTGCCGGGGCGCGAGACGATCGTGCTGACGCGCGACGCCGGTTTCAGCGCCGAGGGGGCGCATGTCGCGCATGATCTGGACGGGGCGCTGGCGTTGGGGCAACGCCTGGCTGCTCAGATGGCGGCCGATTCCGTCGTGGTGGCCGGCGGCGGCGATGTCTGGGCTCAGACGCTGCCCCTGGCCGACAGGCTCGAGCTCACCTTCGTCCACGCCGCGCCGGCAGGCGACGCCGTCTTCCCCGATTGGCCGCGCGAGGCGTTCGAGGCGGTCAGTCGGGAGGAGCGCCCGGCCGGCCCCGAGGACGAGCACCCCTTCACCTTCGCGACCTTTCGCCGCCCTGGTTGATGGCAAATTCATGGCGTGTTCGAACGGGTTGCGCCGTTGACGAATCCATGGCCCATGCCCAAGTCAGCGCCACAGCCCCTTGAGGGCACTGACAAACTGCCTCGCTTCGCTTAAGTCTCAGGGCGGTCAAGAACGGAAGGGAACGGCACAAGCATGCCTTGGAGCAACCAGAGCGGCGGTGGTGGCGGGGGGGGACCCTGGGGCCAGCGCGGAGGAAGCGGCGGCAACGGTGGCGGTCCCTGGGGGGGCGGTTCTGGTGGTGGCGGCGGTGGAGGATCTCCTCCCGATCTCGAGGAAATGCTGCGTCGCGGCCAGGACAGGCTGAAAAACCTGGTTCCGGGCGGCAATATCGGCAACCGGGGCATCGTGCTCGGCCTGCTGGCGCTGATCCTGCTGTGGCTCGCGACCGGCGTCTATTTCGTCCGTCCCAACGAGGTCGGCCTCAACGTCGTCTTCGGCAAGTTCGTCGGCAAGACCGGCGAAGGCGCGAACTGGAACTGGCCCTATCCGATCGGCAACGTCATCAAGCCGCAGGTCACCAACGTCATCACCACCGAGATCGGTTTCCGCACCGTCGAATCCGTGCGCACGTCGCGCCAGTCCGATGTGCTGGAAGAGAGCCTGATGCTGACGGGCGACGAGAACATCGTCGATGTCGACGTCATCGTGCAGTGGCAGATCGATCCCGTCGCGCCTGAGAACTACGTCTTCAACATCCAGGATCCGCCGGGCACGGTGAAAGCCGTCGGCGAAAGCGCGATGCGCGAGATCATCGGCCGTCGCAACATCCAGCCGGTGCTGACCACCGACCGTGGCGCGATCGAGGCGGAGGTCCGCCAGCTGATGCAGGCGACGCTCGACACCTACAAGGCCGGCGTGCAGATCCGGCTCGTGCAGCTGCAAAAGGTCGATCCGCCGCAGCAGGTCATCGACGCGTTCCGCGACGTTCAGGCGGCGCGCGCCGACCAGGAGCGCCTGCGCAACGAGGCCGAAACCTACGCAAACCGCGTTGTGCCGGAGGCGCGCGGCCGCTCGGCCCAGCTCGTCCAGGCGGCGGAAGCCTTCAAGGACCAGACGGTGGCTGAAGCGCTCGGCCAGGCCAGCCGCTTCAACGCGGTCTTCGAGCAGTACAGGAATGCGCCGGGCGTCACCCGCGAGCGTCTCTTCATCGAAACCATGGAGCGGGTTCTGGGCGGCACGGACAAGGTCATCATCGACCAGCGCAATGGCGGCCAGGGCGTCGTGCCCTATCTGCCGCTGAACGAGCTCCAGCCGCAAAGACGCCCGGCCCAGGGCGCGCAGCAGGGGGGAGCCATCCGATGAACAATCCCGTTATTCGGCTCTCCATTCTCGTCGTCCTCGGCCTCGTGGCCGTGCTGTTCTACGCGGGCACCTTCGTGGTCTCGCAGACGCAGTCGGCCATCGTGCTGCAATTCGGCCGCGTCCGCACCGTCGCGACGACGCCGGGGCTGTATTTCAAGCTGCCGGCGCCGTTCGAGACGGTGACCTTCCTCGACAACCGGATCCTCGATCTCGATCTGCCGGCGCAGGAAATCATCGCCTCGGACCAGAAGCGCCTGGTGGTGGACGCCTTCACGCGCTACCGGATTTCCGATCCGCTGCGCTTCTACCAGGCCGTGAACTCGATCCCGCGCGCCAATTCGCAGCTCGCCTCCATCGTCAACGGCAATGTCCGCAGCGTGCTGGCGGAGGCGTCGTTCACCTCGATGGTGCGCATCGACCGTTCGCGGCTGATGAACCGGATTCGCGACGAGGTGAACCGCGAGGCCGCGCGCTTCGGCATGACCGTCGTCGACGTCCGGCTGCGGCGCGTCGACCTGCCGGCGGCGAACTCGCAGGCCGTGTTCCAGCGTATGCAGACCGAGCGCCAGCGCGAGGCGGCCGAGGCCCGCGCGCTCGGCGCCCAGCAGGCGCAGGAGATCCGGGCCCGCGCCGACCGCGATTCGACGATCATCGTCGCCGAGGCGACGCGCCGGTCGGACGAAATCCGAGGCGAGGGCGAAGGCGAGCGCAACCGCGTCTTCGCCGAAGCCTTCGGCAAGGATCCGGAGTTCTTCGCCTTCTACCGCTCGATGCAGGCCTATGAAGCCAGCATCAAGCCCGGCGATACGCGCATGGTGCTCTCGCCGGACTCGCCGTTCTTCCGTTTCTTCAACGGAGCCCAGGGGTCAGCGGTCGGCGCAGCGCCGGCTGCCGCGGCGCCGAACGCAACCGCTACGCCCGCCGCGCCCGCGGCGCCGGCGCGGCCCTGATAACGATCCGGTCGCCGCATGCTTGATTTCGTCGCGGCGATCGGACTCGTTTTCGCCATCGAGGGCATCCTCTTCGCCGCTGCGCCGCACATGGCCAAGGACGCGCTGCGCAGCGCGTCCGAGACGCCCGCCGATGTGATGCGGCTGATCGGGCTGGGCTCGGCGGTTCTCGGCGTCGCGCTGGTCTGGCTGGTGCGGGGCTGAGGCTCAACGAGGATTGGCGACATGACGCGATCGTGCGTCGCCCTTCCGCCGCATTTTGCGGTTCAATCTGTTCACTTGCCCTGTGAGCCGGCATATTTCCGCCTGGGCCCGATTTTCTCGACGAGGACACAGATGGCAGTTCAATCTTTCAAGGCTACCCGCACCGCGCTGTTGGCCTGCGCCGCAATCGTCGCGCTCCCGGTGCTCGCGCCCGCTCAGACGCCGACCCCGACGGCCGCGCCCCTCGTCCAGCAGGGCCACGCATCGCTGGCCGATCTGGTCGAGCGGGTCATGCCCGCGGTGGTCAACATCGCCGCGGTGACGACGGCGGAGACGCGCGGTCGGACCCTGCCGCAGCTGCCGCAGCTGGGACCCGACACGCCCTTCGGCGATCTGTTCGAGGAATTCTTCAATCGCCGCGGCCAGGGCCAGCAGGGTCCGCAGGGGCAGGCGCCCGGCCAGCCGCCCCAGCAGCGCCGTTCGCAATCGGCCGGTTCTGGCTTCGTGATCGACGCGTCGGGCATCGTCATCACCAACAACCACGTCATCGGCGACGCCAACGAGATCACCGTGATCTTCAACAGCGGCCTGCGGCTCAAGGCCGAAGTCATCGGCAAGGACGCGAAGGTCGATCTTGCGGTGCTGCGCGTGAAGCACGACAAGCCGCTGCCGGCAGTGAAGTTCGGCGATTCCGACGCGATGCGCATCGGCGATCCCGTGATGGCGATCGGCAACCCGTTCGGCCTCGGCGGCTCGGTCTCGTCGGGCATCGTCTCGGCCCGCAACCGCGACATCAGCCAGGGTCCCTACGACACCTATATCCAGACCGACGCGGCCATCAACAAGGGCAATTCGGGCGGGCCGCTGTTCAACATGGCCGGCGACGTGATCGGCATCAACACGGCCATTCTGTCGCCGACGGGCGGCTCGGTCGGCATCGGCTTCGCCGTGCCGTCCTCGCTGGCGACGACGATCATCGATCAGCTGCGCGAGTTCGGCGAGACCCGCCGCGGCTGGCTCGGCGTGCGCATCCAGAGCGTCGACGACGCCACCGCCGAGGCTCTCGGGCTCGGCACGGCGCGGGGCGCGCTGATCGCCGGCATCGACGACAAGGGCCCGGCCAAGCCGGCCGGCCTCGAGATCGGCGACGTCGTCACCAAGTTCGACGGCAAGGAGGTCAAGGATTCGCGCGATCTGCCGCGCATCGTCGCCGCCACGCCGGTCGGCAAGGATGTGCCGGTGGCGGTGATGCGCAAGGGCAAGGAGCTCATCAAGACCGTCAAGCTCGGGCGCCTCGAAGATGGCGAGAAGGTCGTCTCCGCCTCGCAGAAGACCCCCGCGGAACCGGCGAAGCCGGCGGTGACGACCGCGCTCGGCCTGGAATTCTCGCCGCAGACCGAGGAGCTGAAGAAGCGCTACTCGATCAAGGACGGCACGAAGGGCGTGATCATCACCAAGGTCGATCCCAATTCGAACGCCGCCGACAAGCGCATCTCGGTCGGCGAACTCGTGGTCGAGGTCGGCCAGGAGCCGGTCAATTCGCCCGAAGACGTGACCAGGCGGTTGGATGCGCTGAAGAAGGAGGGCAAGAAGTCGGTGCTGCTCCTCGTCTCCAACGCCCAGGGCGAGGTTCGCTTCGTCGCGGTCGCGATGAACTGAGGCGTCGCGCCTGCAATCGCGAGGGCGGTCCGCAAGGGCCGCCCTTTTGCGTTTGGGCAGGAGGGGGCTCAGCGCAGGATGTCGGCGCCGCGATAGCCCTGGGCGTAGAGCAGGCCGGTCAGATCCGCATGGTCGAGCCGGGCATGCGCTGCGGCGGCGACGGCGGGCTTGGCCCGGAAGGCGACGCCCAGACCGGCTTCGCCCAGCATGGCGAGATCATTGGCGCCATCGCCGACGGCCAGCGTCTGGGCCGGTTCCAGACCGTGCCGCGCGCGCAGCTCCAGCAGCGCGTCGAGCTTGGCCTGCCTGCCCAGAATGGGCTCCGAAACCTCGCCGGTGAGACTGCCGTCTCGCGCCAAAAGGGTGTTGGAGCGGTGCTCGTCGAAGCCGATCATGCCGCAGAGCGGGCCGGTAAAGACGGTGAAGCCGCCCGAGACCAGCGCCGTGTAGCCGCCATTGGCGCGCATGGTGCGCACCAGCTCCCCGCCGCCGGGGGTGAGCGTGATGCGGCTTGCGATGATCTCGTCCACGACGCCGAGGCTGACGCCTTTCAGCAGCGCCACCCGCTCGCGCAAGGCGGGCTCGAAGGCGATTTCGCCCCGCATGGCGCGCTCGGTGATTGCGGAGACCATCTCCTTCAGCCCGACGCAGTCGGCGAGCTCGTCGATGCATTCCTGGCCGATCATGGTCGAATCCATGTCGGCGAGGAACAGCGCCTTGCGGCGCGTCGCCGCCGGCTGGACGATGATGTCGATCGGGGTCTCGCCCAGCACCGTGCGGATCTGCGCTTCGAGCTTGCGCGCATCGGCCGCTTCCGCGAAGAGATCGACCGCGACCGCCCCGTCCAGCCTGTCGGAGCGGAGCGCAGCGATGGCGTCGGCCAGCGCCGCCAGCAGGCGGTCATCGATCAGCGCCTGGCCATGGGCGGAGACGAGCGTTGCGACGAGCATGGAAGGACCGGGGAGCGTGACGATCAGGGCCGTGCTCATCGCAGGTCCAACCGCCAGCGGCAAGTCCGCTCTGGCGATGGACATCGCCCACCGTTTCGGCGGCACGGTCGTCAACGCCGACTCCATGCAGGTCTATCGCGATTTGCGGATTCTCTCGGCCCGGCCGAGCGAATCCGAGGAAGCGCGCGTGCCGCATCGTCTCTACGGCCATGTCGACGGGGCCGAGAACTATTCAGCGATGCGCTACGCCGCCGATGTCGCGCCGCTGCTGCAGGAGTTGGCCGCGGCCGGCTCGTTGCCGGTGCTCGTCGGCGGCAGCGGGCTCTATTTCAAGGCGCTGACCGAGGGGTTTTCCGAGATGCCGCCGGTGCCCGAGGCGGTGCGAGGCGCATTCCGGGCGCGGGTCGAGGGGCTGGAGACAGCAGCGCTCCATGCCGAACTGGCGGTGTGCGACAAGGCGATGGCGGATAGGCTGCGGCCGAGCGACCGGCTCAGGATCATGCGGGCGCTCGAGGTGTTCCTGGCGACGGGCCGCTCGCTCGGCGATTTCCACGGCGCGCGCCGGCCAGGCCCGCTCGATGGGCTGCCGCTGCTGCGGCTGTTCGTGATGCCCGACCGCGCCGTCCTGCGCGCCCGGATCGACCGGCGCTTCGCGGCGATGATGGCGCAGGGCGCGCTGGACGAGGTCGACCGGCTACGCTCCCGCAGGCTCGACCCGCTGCTGCCGGTGATGCGCGCCCACGGCGTGCCCGGGCTGATCGCCCATCTCGACGGGCTGTGCTCGCTGGACGAAGCGATTCTGCGCGGTCAGGCCGACACCCGCGCCTACGCCAAGCGGCAGGTCACCTGGTTCCGGCATCAGATGCTGGGCTGGGAGGCGGTTGCGCCGGAGGACGCGCTGAATCTGGCGTGCGCGCGCCTC
>JBKBRD010000175.1:0-6881 GCA_046292405.1 Allobosea sp.
GCGTAGCCGGCCTCGGTCAGCGTCTCGTAGCCGGCCTTGATCAGCTCGACGAGACCGCCGCAGAGCACGACCTGCTCGCCGAACAGATCGGTCTCGCACTCCTCCTTGAAGGTGGTCTCGATGATGCCGGCGCGGCCGCCGCCATTGGCCGAGGCGTAGGACAGGCCGAGGTCATGCGCGTTGCCTGTCGCGTCCTGATGGATCGCGATCAGGGTCGGCACGCCGCCGCCACGCTGGTATTCGGAGCGCACGGTGTGGCCGGGTCCCTTGGGGGCGACCATCAGCACGTCGAGATCCTTGCGCGGCTCGATCAGGTTGAAATGCACGTTGAGACCATGCGCGAAGAGCAGCGCCGCGCCCTGCTTCATGTTGGCGTGCAGCTCGTCGCGATAAATGTCGCCCTGGAGCTCGTCGGGGGTCAGCATCATCATGATGTCGGAGACTTTTGCGGCCTCGGTCGGGGTCATCACGGCGAAGCCGGCCTCTTCGGCCTTCTTGCGCGTGGCCGAGCCGGCCTTCAGCGCGATGACCACATCCTTGACGCCGGAATCGCGCAGGTTCAGCGCATGCGCATGGCCCTGCGAGCCGTAGCCGACGATGCAGACCTTCTTGCCCTTGATCAGATTGATGTCGGCATCACGATCGTAATAGACGCGCATGGTTCTCTCCTGTGTCACGCGTGGGTCGGTTCCCGGCCCGGAGCTGTCTTGTCCGCGCCGTAGAGGGTGAAAAACTGGGTGGCGGCCCGCTCCGCGTCGCGCTGGATCTCGGCCGAGCCGAGCGTCAGCCTGTCGCCGAGCAAAAGCCTGATCTGCACGTCGCGCCCGACCAGCCCCATGAAGCTGCGGAAGGCCGTCTCGCTGTCGTCGAAGGCCAGCAGCCCGGCGTCGCGCCCGGCTTCGAGCACGGGCTTGAGCCGTTCGCCGATGGCGAACCGGCCATTGGCCAAGACGATCTGGCCGAGATCGCCCTCGCGCGAGGCCGCCTGGCTGATCGCGATGCGGTTCAGCGCGATCGAGGTGCTGCTGGAAATGACCTCGAGCCAGTTCGCGGCAAAGCGGACCAGGCTGTCGCGCAGCGCCGTCGCATCGAGCGCCTGTCGATCGAAATTGCCGGCCCGCACCTTGGAGGCCTGCCACTGCACCGTGGCGGTCAACAGCCCGTCGCGGTCGCCGAACCACTTGTACAGCGTCTCTTTCGAGCAGCTGGCCCGGCGCGCCACGGCGGTCATCGTCAGCTGCGCGCCCTTCTCCACCATCAGCCCGAGCACGGCGTCCAGCACCGCCTGCTGGCGGGCCGTCAGCCCTTCGCTCGTGGAGTCGGATGGAGAAGCCATGGGGCCTTGTCAGTACCGTACGTTACGGTTCTGCCGATACCGCGCCGCCCTGCCCGAGGCAAGCCCAAAAGCGATGCATGCCCGCATGCGACAGGCGCCCTTTCGCGTGGCCGCTGCGCTGGCCATATCGCCTGGAAAGGAGATTGCGATGACCGGACACAACCCAGCAGAGATTGTCGCCTTCTGGCGCGAGGCTGGCCCCGAACGCTGTTTCGCCAAGGATGACGCCTTCGACGAGGCGATCCGCAGCCGCTTCCTCGGGGAGTACGAGGCCGCCGCGGCGGGCCGTCGCGACGACTGGCGCCATTCGGCGGATGGCAGCTTCGCGCTGCTGCTTCTGCTCGATCAGTTCCCCCGCAACCTGTTCCGTGGCTCGCAGCGCGCCTTCGCCACCGATGCCGCGGCGCTGAGCGTGGCCGAAGATGCGATCGCGCACGGGTTCGACCGGGCCTTTCCGGTTCCGGAGCGGCGCTTCTTCTATACCCCGCACATGCACGCCGAGGATCTGGCCCAGCAGGAGCGCTGCATCGCGCTCTGCGCCGCCAGCGACGACGAGGAGGGCGTGAAATACGCGGTGATTCATCGCGACATCATCCGCGATTTCGGCCGCTTTCCGCATCGCAACCAGATTCTGGGTCGCGAAACGACGCAACAGGAACAGGCTTTCCTGGATGCGGGCGGCTTCAGCGGCTGAGGCGCTCAGACGCCCGCCTGCGCATAGCGCTGCAGCGCGATCGCGGCGATCGTCAGCACGAAGCCGGCCCACCACAGCGGCGAACGCAGGCTCCTGCCGCTGCCCGCCGGCTCGGCGGGAGCCTTGCCGCTGACCCGTAGCAGGATCGGCCAGGCGAAGCAGGCAAGGCCGATGACGCCGAGGCCGAGGGCGATCGTGTTCAGCAGGTCGGGCGTCACGGCAACTCCGATGTAGCGCGCGGCGCCAAATCCATATAGGCGGCAATTCGATGCTTGACGCGCCAGGTCAGTTCATCCGGCAGACAGCCGATGAAACGGAAAGCCCTGGCTCGATCGAGCATGCGAGCCTGATCGGTCAATAAAGCGCCCGAGACGATGCAGCCCTGCGGGATCAGCACCTTGGTCGGCCAGGGCTGCCGGTTCGAAGTGATCGGGCAGCCAAAGACACGGTTGGATATGTCGTGCAAGGTGGTGTCCGACAAAATCAGGACAGGGCGGCGGCCACCCTGCTCCGAGCCGAAACTCGGCTCGAGATCCACCCAATAGACCTCGCCGGACTTAAACGGCTTTGGGTCGCGGGTTGTAATCGTCATAGATGATCTCGGAGCCGACGTCTGGTCCCCAGTCCCAATCATCTTCCGGCGCGTTTTCCAAGCCCCCCAGACGCTTGGCTTCGGCGAGCAGCCACTCTTTGGTGACAGGAAAAGGCTCAGGCTCCGCCTTGCGCAAGGGGGCCAAGCCAGCCTCGTCGGCCTCAGGCGCCAGCTTCACCGCCCCCTCCTCCACCGAAACGTCGAGCATCATGCCGCTCGTCAGCCCGAGCTGCCGCACGATCGCCTTCGGCAGGCGTACAGCCGTGCTGTTGCCCCATTTCGCGACCTGCACCTTCATCGCCGGCCTCCTCCGTTCCGGATATCCATAACATCCGGCCCGGATATCCGCCAGTTCACATCGCGTCGGGTCCGCGGCTCATCGCGGCGATGCCGGTGCGCGAGACTTCCGTCAGCCCCACCACCGTCATCAATTTGATGAAGCGCTCGATCTCGTCGGTGGAGCCAGTCAGTTCGAAGACGAAGGAGGTCAGCGAGGCGTCGAGCGTGCGGGCGCCGAAGGCGGCGGCCAGCCGCATCGCCTCGACCCGGTGTTCGCCCTTGCCGACGACTTTGACGAGCGCCAGTTCGCGCTCCAGCGCCTCGCCCTGCAGGGTCAGGTCAACGACGCGGTGCACCGGCACGAGCCGGTCGAGATGCGCCTTGATCTGCTCGATCACATGGGCGGTGCCGGAGGTCACCACGGTGATGCGCGAGATATGCTTCTCATGCTCGGTCTCGGAGACCGTCAGGCTTTCGATGTTATAGCCGCGGCCGGAGAACAAGCCCGCGATCCGCGCCAGCACGCCGGGCTCGTTGTCGACGATCACCGCCAGCGTATGCCGGGCGCTCGGCTGGCTCTTGGGCGCGTTGGGATAATGCGAAGTGTTCATCTGTCGGCTCGGCTCTTGCTGAGGTGAGGGCGAAAATCGGTGAGGACAGGCTCGTTCGCCTCGTCCTCGGCAATGATCCAGGGCTCGGCCAGCGCGCCGATGCGCCAGCGCGTGAACCCCGCGGTCGCCTGGATGGCCGCTGCATAATCCGCGCAGACCGCATCGAGCGGAATCGAGTACCCGGCGAAGCGCGCCACAACCGGCGCGAACATCGCATCGGCCGCGCTGAAGGCGCCGAACAGGAACGGTCCGCTTGCGCCGAAGCGCCCGCGCGCCTCGCGCCAGATCGTGGCGATACGGGCGATATCCGCCTCCACCTTCGGCCCGCGCTCACGCGCGGGATGGATCCAGGCGAGATTCATCGGACAGGCGCTGCGCAGCGCGCCGAAACCGGCATGCATCTCGGCCGAAATGGAGCGCGCCATCGCCCGCGCCGCCGGATCGCGCGGCCAGATCGGCAGGTCCGGAAAACGATCGGCGATATACTCCATGATGGCGAGGGATTCCCAGACCTGGATCTCGCCATCGAGCAGCGCCGGGACCTTGCCGGCGGGGGTGAAGGCCGAGATCGCTTTCTTCCATTCGGGATCGTCGAATCGCTGCCCGAACGGGATCAACACCTCCTCGAACGGGATGCCGAACTCGCTCAGCAGCAGCCAGGGCCGCAGCGACCAGGATGAATGGTTCTTGTTGGCGATGACGAGTTTCATGCCGCCCTGCTCGCTCGCTCTTCGACAAAGTCCAGCGCCGCCTCGACATGCAGCCGCGTGGTGTCGAACACCGGCAGCGTGAGATCGTCCTGCCCGATCAGCAGGCCGATCTCGGTGCAGCCGAGAATGACGCCGTCGGCCCCCTGCCCTGCCACCGCCTCGGCAATGGTCGCGAGATAGCGCGCCTTGGATTGCGGCTCGATGCGCCCCCGGCAGAGCTCTTCATAGATGATGCGATGCACTTCGCCGCGCTGCGCCTCGTCGGGCACGAGCGTCTCGACGCCATGGGCGAGCAGCCGGTCGCGATAGAAGCGCTGCTCCATGGTGAAGCGCGTCGCCAGCAGCAGCGGCCTGCGGCTGGGGCTGGCGCGGATGGCCCGCGCGGTGACATCGGCCAGGTGCAGGAAGGGCGTGCGCGTCGCCCCAGTGATCCGGTCCGCCAGCTTGTGCATGGTGTTGGTGCACAGCAGGATGCAGCAGGCGCGCGCCCGCTCCAGCCGGCGCGCGCTGTCGGCCAACACATCGCCGGCCGCCTCCCAGTCGCCCTTCGCCTGCATCTCGGCGATGGGGGCGAAGTCGAGCGAATGCAGCATCACATCGGCCGAATGCAGCCCGCCGCCACGGGCGCGCGCGCCTTCGTTGAGCAGCCGGTAATACACCGCCGTCGATTCCCAGCTCATCCCGCCGATCAGGCCGATTGTGGTCATGCGCGTCGACTTCCCCTCAGCCCTCATCCTGAGCAGCGGGCGCGAGCCCGCGTCTCGGAGGATGATCCAGATGTCTCCCGAGCCTCTTCGCGCATCCTTCGAGACGCGCCTGCGGCGCTCCTCAGGATGAGGGCTCGGAGAACCCGGTCCGTCAAACCAGCTGCTTGCCCCTGGCGTCGATGATGTCCCCGGTGTCGCCTTCGAAATCGGGCAGGATCATCTCGTTATGCGCCTTGCCCGACGGGATCATCGGGAAGCAGTTCTCCTGCTTGGCGACGAGACAATCGAAGATCACCGGCTTGGGCGTCTCGATCATTTCCATGATCGCATCGTCGAGCTTGGCCGGGTCCGAGCAGCGAATGCCATGGCCGCCATAGGCCTCGGCCAGCTTGACGAAATCCGGCAGCGATTCCGAATAGCTCTCGGAATAGCGCCCGCCATGCAGCAACTCCTGCCATTGCCGCACCATGCCCATGTATTCGTTGTTCAGAATGAAGATCTTGACCGGCAGGCGATACTGCACAGCCGTCGACATCTCCTGCATGTTCATCAGGATCGAGGCTTCGCCGGCGATATCGATGACCAGCGCCTTCGGGTGCTTCATCTGCACGCCGATCGCGGCCGGCAGGCCGTAGCCCATGGTGCCGAGACCGCCCGAGGTCATCCAGCGATTGGGCTCCTCGAACTTGTAGTATTGCGCCGCCCACATCTGGTGCTGGCCGACCTCGGTGGTGACATAGGTGTCGCGGTTCTTGGTCAGCTCGTAGAGCCGCTGGACAGCGTATTGCGGCTTGATGATGTCGGTCGTGTTCTTGTAGCCGAGGCTGTTGCGGCCTCTCCAGCCCTCGATCTGCGTCCACCAGGCGGCCAGCGCCGTCTTGTCGACCTGCGGGCTGGTCTCGCGCCAGATCCGGACCATGTCCTCCAGCACATGGGCGCAATCGCCGATGATGCCGATGTCGATCTTGACGTTCTTGTTGATCGAGGACGGGTCGATATCGACATGGATCTTCTTCGAGCGCGGCGAGAACGCATCGAGCCGCCCGGTGATGCGATCGTCGAAGCGCGCGCCGATATTGATCATGACGTCGCAGTCATGCATCGCCAGATTGGCTTCATAGGTGCCGTGCATGCCGAGCATGCCGAGCCATTGCTTGTCGGCGGCCGGGAAGGCGCCCAGCCCCATCAGCGTCGAGGTGACCGGATAGCCGGTCAGCCGCGCCAATTCGCGCAGCAACGCCGAGGCGTGCGGGCCGGAGTTGATGACGCCGCCGCCGGTGTAGAACACCGGCTTCTTGGCTTTCGCGATCAGTTCGACGGCCGCGCGGATCTTCGACAGATCGCCCTTGACGATCGGACGATAGGTCTTGTGCTGATTGTCGCGCGGGCGGGTGTAAGCGCCGCTGGCGAACTGGATATCCTTGGGAATGTCGACGACGACAGGGCCAGGCCGGCCATTGGCCGCGACATAGAACGCCTCGTGCAGGATGCGCGGCAGGTCGGCGATGCTCTTCACCAGATAGTTGTGCTTGGTGCAGGAGCGAGTGATGCCGACCGTATCGCATTCCTGGAAGGCGTCGGAGCCGATCAGATGCGTCGGGACCTGGCCGGTGATGACGACGAGCGGGATCGAGTCGAGCAACGCATCGGTCAGCCCGGTGACGGCGTTGGTCGCTCCGGGGCCGGAGGTGACGAGCACGCAGCCGACCTTGCCGGCGCTCGAGCGCGCATAGCCCTCGGCCGCATGGACGGCCCCCTGCTCGTGCCGCACGAGCACGTGCTTGACCTTGTCCTGCTGGAACAGCGCGTCATAGATCGGGAGCACAGCGCCGCCGGGATAGCCGAACAGATGTTCGACGCCCTGATCCTGAAGCGCGCGGACGACCATCTCGGCTCCGGTCATCATCTCGCTCATAACGTTTCTCCTACAGCGGTCGTTTGGCGGGGGTGGT
>JBKBRD010000176.1:0-6797 GCA_046292405.1 Allobosea sp.
TGACGATGTCGGCATCGGCGCGCAGCTCGGCGCAGAGCAGTTCGGCCAGAGCGCGCGGATTGGCGCCGGCCTCCTTCGCCAGCACCATTGCCGCATTGCTGGCGAGGTCGCCATGGGCGGGATCCTTCGTCGGCTCGACCACGACGCGGGCGAGATTCAGACCCGCGGGCAGCGCGCCGCGCGCAGCGAGAGCCGAGAGAGCGTCGGCAACGCGGGCGGAATAGGTCTCGAACAGATTCATCACGGTCATCTTCTGGGCTCAGCCAGTCCAGGGCTCGCCGATCGGCGCGCGCCTTACGCAGCCTTCATCCTGAGCAGCGCGCGCCTGCGCGCGTCTCGCAGAATGTGGGCCGTCGATCAGGTTTCGTGCGAAAACACATCGCCGCCCGGCCCTATCGCAGCGAAGGGGTGGCGTCAAACAGACGCCGGTGCTCGTCGAGCGCGAACCAGTCGGTCATCCCGGCAATGTAATCGGCGATGCGCCGGGCCCTTCGCGCCTCGTCAAGGCCCTTGCAGCTGTCGGCCCACTCCGCCGGCAGCGTCGCCGGGTCTCCGGTAAAGCGCGCGAAGAGATCGCGCACCACCTGCGCCGCCTGCTCCCGGATCAGCCTGATGCGCCGGTGGCGATACATGTTGGGGTAGAGAAACGCCTTGATCTCGCGATCCGCCGCCGAATTCGCGGCTGAAAAGGCGATGACCGGCGCCCCCGCCCGGCGGATGGCGTCGGCGTCCTGCGGCGCGAGCGCGCGGATCCGCCGCTGCGACTCCGCCAGCACATCCTCCACGAAGCGGGTGATCACGCGCCGCACCAGCTCGTTGGTCGCGCGCGGGCGCTCGAGCCCCGGATGCAGCCTTTCGATCTCATCGAGCAGTCCCGCCAAAAACGGCACGACCCGCAGGTCTTCCAGCTCGAACAGGCCCGCCCGCAAGCCGTCATCGATGTCATGGGCGTTATAGGCGATGTCGTCGGCCAGCGCGGCGGCCTGCGCCTCGGCCGAGGCGTAGCTGTCGAGCCAGAGATCCTGGCGCGCCTGATACTCCAGGATCGCGGCGGGGATGCCGGTGTCGCTATAGCGCTCGGTCGGCCGGCCATCCGCCTGCAGCAGCGGACCGTTGTGCTTGACCAGCCCCTCGAGCGTCTCCCAGCTCAAGTTCAGACCGTCGAAGCCGGCGTAGCGCCGCTCCAGCCGCGTGACGATGCGCAGCGTCTGGGCATTGTGATCGAACCCGCCGAAACCCCGCATGCAGGCGTCGAGCGCATCCTCGCCGGTATGGCCGAAGCAGGTGTGGCCGAGGTCATGCGCCAGCGCCAACGCTTCGGCGAGATCCTCGTCCAGCCCCAGGGCGCGCGCCAAGGCCCGCGCGATCTGCCCGACCTCGATCGTGTGGGTCAGCCGCGTGCGGAAATGATCGCCCTCATGCGAGACGAAGACCTGCGTCTTGTGCTTGAGCCGGCGGAACGCGGTGGAATGGATGATGCGGTCGCGGTCGCGCTGGAATTCGCTGCGAGTCGGCGAGGTCGGCTCGGGCGCCAGCCTGCCGCGGCTGCGACTGGAGCGACAGGCATAGACGGCGCGCCAGCGGTCGCCGGGTTCGAACTCACCGCTCTGAAACTCCCGCATCGCTGTTCCGCCGTCCGGGGCATCGCATTGAGACTGCCCGCCCTGTCGCCATCCGCCGCTTGTAGTCGCGCGTCTGGGCAATTACCTTTGGGGACAAGTCAGGTGCAAGCCTCGTCACGGCAAGGCGCCAACAAATGCACCACCCGGGAGTTGCCATGTCGACCGATCTACAGGTCAATCCGCGCGGCATCGCCGTGACCGGCAAGGCCGCCAGCCGCATCCTTTCCGTGATGGCGAAGGAGCCGCCGGGCTCGATGCTACGGGTCAGCGTCGCCGGCGGCGGCTGTTCCGGCTTCCAGTATATTTTCGACATCGACCGCGAGAAGGCGCCGGGCGATCTGGTGATCGAGCGCGACGGCGCCACCGTGCTGATCGACGAGACCTCGCTCGACCTGCTCGAAGGCTGCACCATCGATTTCGTCGACGATCTCGTCGGCCAGTCCTTCAAGATCACCAATCCGAACGCGACCAGCTCCTGCGGCTGCGGCACGTCTTTCGCGCTGTAAGCCAGGCGGCGTCTTCAGGATCTTGCGGCGACGCTCACGCGCGCTCGTCGCTTTGGGCGCAAGCGCCGAGCGCGTGGCTCGGCGTTGTCCGTCATGGGTGCGGGCTCGACGGGCGGCGTCGACCCGTGAGGATGCGGCTTCGAATGTCGCTCAGTGTGAAACCGGCGCGCCGCCCTGCTCCAGCCGGATTTCGGCAGCCATCAGCCCCTTGGGCCCGGGCCCGTAGCGCACCAGCACGATCTGGCCGGGGATGAGCTCGACCAGCCCGTAGCGGCGCATCGTTTCCATATGCACGAAGACATCGGGCGAGCCCTCGCCCTTGGAGACGAAGCCGAAGCCGCGCAGGCGGTTGAACCATTTCACCACCATACGCTCCAGCCCGCTGGTCGGCGTCACCGAGACGTTCGTGCGCGCCATCGGCAGCTCTGCCGGGTGGCGCGCCGCGGTAGTGTCGATCGACAGCACGCGCACGGCCTGGCGGCCGCGCGGTTTCTCGATCGCTTCGAGCACGATGTGAGCGCCTTCGGCTATGGCGTTGAACCCGTCTCGCTTGAGGATCGTGACATGGACGAGCACATCGGCGCCGCCATCCTCCGGCACGACGAAACCGTACCCCTTGCTGACGTCGAACCATTTGACATAACCGGCCAGTTCGACCCCGGTTTCTTGCCCGAGCCCATCCGGCCCGTCCAGCCGCAGCACGCGGTTGAGCGACTGGATCGGCCCCATGGGCGGACGCCCGTTATCACCGAACTCGTCGGACATGTGCCGCTCACCCCCGCCCGAATGGCCTTGATTCGTGCCGCCAAGATACCATTGCTGGGGAGTCGCGATACAGCCCGCCTGTCTTCATCCACATGCAGAATGAAGTTTTTACGGCGCGGTCTGACCATAGGTCACATATTGTTCCACGCGGGACAATATGGGATGCTGACGGATCGACACCTGCGCGCGGCGAGATCGACCGATGCTTGATGCAGCGACACTCACGCTCTTCACCGCCGCCAGCATCGCGCTGACGATCACGCCGGGGCCGGACATGCTGCTAGTCGCCTCGCGCAGCCTGGGGCAAGGGCGCGCAGCCGGCTTCCTCACCTATTTCGGCATCGCCTGCGGCAGCTATCTCCAGGCCTTCGCCGCCGCGCTCGGCCTGTCGCAGCTCTTCCTGCTCGTTCCGGCGGCCTATGACGTGCTGCGCTGGATCGGCGCGGCCTATCTGGCCTGGCTGGCCTGGACGACGCTGCGGGCGCCGGCCCCGCTGTTCGACGTCCAAGGCGAGGCCGCGCGCCTGTCGAGGCGGCGCATGTTCGCTCAGGGGCTGCTGACCAATCTGCTGAACCCCAAAATGGCTTTGTTCATGCTCGCGCTGCTGCCGCAATTCATCAGGCCGGACGCAGGCTCCGTTCTCGTGCAGGTGATGGTGCTGGCCACCATCCTCAACCTCGCCGGCCTCGTCGCCAATGGCGTCGTCATCCTGGCCGCGGGTCGGCTCGGCCGCGCGCTGGCCCGGCGCCCAAGGCTTGCGCGCCTGCCGCAGAAGCTCATGGGCGCGGTCTTCGGTGCGCTCGCCCTGCGGCTGGCGCTCTCGTCGCGGGGCTGAGGGATGGCGGCTTCACGCGCCCGGCAGCTGGAGGAGCTGCCGCATGGGTTGCTGGACAGCCTCTTCGTCCCCGTCGCGCTGTCGACGGTCGGCGTCTTCGACGCGCGCTATCTCCGCGTCAGCCCGGCCTTCCTCAACCTGATCGGGCGCAGCTGGGAAGAGATCGCCGCGAGCCATCTCGTCGGCCCCGGCGCCGCGCTGAGCAACCCGGCCCGCGACCGCAGGCTGATGCTGCTCGACATCGAGGGCGGCTATCTCGCAGAGCGCGCCACCCTGCGCCATGCCTCGGGACGCCTGATCGAAACGGTGATCACGGCGCAACGTCTGCGGATCGACGGCACGGCGCTCGACCTCGAGATCTTCCAGCCCCTGCCGCGTTGAACGGACTCACGCGGCGAGAGGACCGAGCGCCTGACCGATCTCGGCGCGCACGACGAGATCGGCTATCGCATCGAGCTCCGTCGGCTCGCGATTGAGGATGACCAGACGCGCGCCCTTGCGCTTGGCGATGACCGGAAAGGTCGCAGCCGGAAACACCACAAGCGACGAGCCGACGACCAGAAACAGGTCCGCCTCCATGGTCAGCGCATGCGCCTTGCGCATCTGGTCCTGAGGCATCGCCTGGCCAAACGAGATCGTCGCGGATTTCACCGGCCCGCCGCACATGACGCAGCCAGGCGGTTCGCCGCTGGCTTCGAAGGCGGGGCGGATGGCCGCGAGTTCATGGCGCCAGCCACAGGTGATGCAGGTCGCGTAAGTGCCGTTGCCGTGCAGCTCGACCACGCGCTCCGCCTCGATCCCGGAGGCCTGGTGCAGCCCGTCGATGTTCTGCGTGATCAGCCCGGGCGAGCGCCTCTCCCTGACCAGCCGCGCGAGCGCGGCGTGGCCGCGATTGGGCGCCGCGTCGCGATAGTGATCGTCCATCGCGAATTTGCGGCGCCAGGCTTCGATTCGCGCCTCACGACTCGCCATGAAGGCGTTGAAGGGAATCGGCTTGTTGACCATCCAGGGCGAGCCCGGCGTGCGGAAATCGGGCACGCCCGATTCCGTCGAGATGCCTGCGCCCGTGAAGGCGACGACAGACGCCGCCCGGTCGAGCATGGCGTGGAGGTCGTCAATCGCGTCGTTGGTTTCGTCCTGCATCCACCGATCCGGCTTTGTCTGATTTGCCTTTGATATGGGGCGGGGCAGCCGCGCGATCCAGGCGATTGACGCAGCCGCTTGCGCGTCACAAAGCTGGCCGATGTCGCACGCACCCCTGCCCGCCCTGAACCCCGACCTCCTCGACACGGCGACGCCGCCGATCCCGCAGGCGCAAGGCTGGGCGCGCGCCTATGACGGCAAGGCCGGCCCGCTGATCGACCTGTCCCAGGCCGTGCCGGGATCGCCGCCGCCGGATGCTCTGCTGCACAAGCTGGCTGAAGCCGCAGCCTCCCCCGAGGCGACGCGCTACGGCGCCATCACCGGCGACATGAACCTGCGCGAGGCCTACGCCGCCGAAGCGTCCCGCATTTATGGCGGAGCGATCGCGGCCCCCCAGACGATGATCACCTCGGGCTGCAACCAGGCCTATGTCGTGACGATGATGGCGCTGGCGCGGGCCGGCGACAATGTGCTGCTGCCGACGCCCTGGTACTTCAACCACGAGATGACCTTGACCATGCTCGGCGTCGAGCCGCGGCCGCTGCCCTGCGATCCCGCAGCCGGCTTCGTGCCCGCTATCGCCGACGCCGAGCGGCTGATCGATGCGCGCACCCGCGCCATCGTGCTGGTGACGCCCAACAATCCGACCGGGGCGGTCTACCCCGCGGAGACGATCGCGGCCTTCGCCGAGCTTTGCGCCCGTCGCGGACTCTGGCTGGTGCTGGACGAGACCTATCGCGACTTTCTTCCGGAGGGGGTTGAGACTCCGCACGAGGTCTTCTCGGCAAGCGGCTGGCAGGATTCCGTCATCGGGCTTTACAGCTTCTCCAAGGCCTATGCGGTCCCGGGCTGGCGACTCGGTGCGATTACCGCCGGCGAGCGCATCCTCGCGCAGATCGCCAAGGTGCAGGACTGCGTGCAGATCAGCCCCGTCCGGGCCGGGCAGGCCGCGGTGCTGTGGGGCATCGACGGCACGCGGGACTGGCGCGAGGCGAACCGTGCCGAGATCAATGCGCGCGCCGCGCTGTTTCGCCAGGCGATGGCGCCGCTGAATGGCTGGCGGGTGCTGGCGGCGGGCGCGTATTTCGCCTATGTCGCCCACCCTTCGACCGCACCCGCAGCCGAGGTCGTGCGCGAACTGGTGCAGCAGCGCGGCGTGCTGGCGCTGCCGGGCCCCTATTTCGGCCCCGGCCAGGAGCAGCATCTGCGCATCGCCATCGCCAATGTCAGCGCCGACAGGATCGGCGGCCTGGGCGAGCGGCTGCGCGGGTTCGCGCTCTGAGCGGAGCGCCGGCCGCTAGCGGAACAGCGGGGCGTAGCGATCGCGATAGGCGTAGGCGAGCAATCCGCCGCAGACGACCAGGATGATCGCGACGGGGATGCCGACCGGGTTGATGGTGAGGTGAAGGCGACGATCACCGCCATCACCGGCGCGATCAGCGCCAGCCCGAAAGCCGGAACGATGTTGAAGAGCAGGCTGAGCGCGCCGAGCAGGTTCACCGTCTTCAGCAGCGGCCAGAAGAAGCCCGAGTTTTGCAGCGCGGTCTCGAACGCCCTGCCCTGATCGGTGACCGGCGGATGGATCAGGTGCTGTCCGCTCGCCAGCCACCAGAACCCGTCGACGGCGCTGACGAGGAACAGCAGGCCGAGCAGGATCCTCGGCACGGTCACGAGCAGAATACGGCGCATCGTCGCCCCCCTCGGCTGACAGAAGGCCGAGACCTATCGCCGCAGGCAAAACCCTGTCAATCCATGACCTTACGGCAGTTTTCACGGTGATTAGAGAGCTGCGGGCTGACAGCTCTCGTCGGGTCCACCCCGCCCCCAGCCCTCGTCCTGAGGAGCCGCGAAGCGGCGTCTCGAAGGGCGCTCCAGGAGGCTCCCTTCGAGACGGCCATGACGGGCCTCCTCGCAGATGAGGGCTGG
>JBKBRD010000177.1:0-6755 GCA_046292405.1 Allobosea sp.
TATAGGCGATGACCGTCGGCGACATACCGATCGCCGCGAAGCTGCGCGACCAGATCGGGGCGCCCTGGACGCGCACCTTCAGACCCTTGATCTCCGCGACGTTCTTCAGCGGCTTGTTGGCGAAGAGATTGCGGACGCCGCCGCCGCCATAGCCGATCAGCCGCACCCCGGCCTTTTTCTCGATCTCGTCGGCGATCGGCGTCAGCAGCCCCTTGTTCACCACCGCTTCCATATGGGCGAAATCGCGGAACACGAAGGGCGCATCGATGAACGGCGCCGCCTTGGCGAAGGTCGACATGTGGGCGGGCGAGACGATCGCGTAATCGACGTTCTTCCCCTGCGCCATATACTCGAAATACTGCTTTTCGAGCCCCAGCGACGAATCCTTGTGCAGGGTGAAGTTGATCGGCTTGTTGTAGAGCGCTTTCACCCGCTCCTCGAACTTGAGCAGCCCCTGCGTGAACGGGTGCGCATCGCCGAATTGCGACGCTCCGACGAGGGTCGGCACAGATTGCGCGCGACCGATCGAGGGCGCGACGATGACACTGGCTACGGCGCCGATCCCTTTGAGCACATCTCTGCGATCCATCGAATAGTCCTCTCCCTGCACGCTCCTCTGAAGGGAGCTGCTGACAGATTGTCAGACCGCGTGCAGTTTGACCACCATCTTGAATGCAAGATTGAAGAAAAGGCATCGCATCCGAAAGCCGGGGCAGCGCAGCGAGGGCCGTCGCCGGTTCAGCGCCTCGCGGTCGCTCTCTCAGCGCTTGAACAGCGGATGCTCCACCCTGTCGCCCGGCTTGAGGCCCAGCGTTTCGGACACGCCGCCATTGATCTCCAGCACAGACAGCACAGGCTCTCCGGAGGGGATGGTGCGGGTCGAGAGCGGTTCGGTGCGCTCGGCGATCCGCGCAATCGTGCCGTCGGCGCGGATGAACAGCATGTCGAGGCTGATGAAGGTGTTCTGCATCCACATCGCCACCGGCTCGACCCGCTGGAAATCGAAGAGCATGCCGCGGTCGGCCGGCATGTAGTTGCGGTGCATCAGGCCCCTCGCCCGCTGCTCCGGCGTGCGCATCACCTCGACCTGGAAGAGATGGCGTTTGCCGCCGCTGACGATCGTCAGCGGCTCGAGTCCGGATGCCGGCGCCGCCTGGGCGCGCGTTTCCGGCGCCGACCAGGCCAGCGCCAGCAGCGCGAAGCAGATGGTGAGGCAGTTTCGTATGGCGCGCATCGCTTCACTCCAGGGCGGTCTCGTCTGATACGTTCACGTCCCGCTTCGCACCAGAGGATTTCGCGCAGGCGCGCAATCCGGGAAGCGAACCACCTTTCCTTGAAGCGCGGCTTGCGGCAGGGTCGCCGCCTCAAAGGAGTGACTCGTCATGCGCCCTATCCTTCGAAGCTTGCTTTACGGCGGGCTCGCGACGCTTACGGCCGGGCTCTCGCCCCTGGCTCGCGCGGCCGATTTCCAGATCGAGAACGTCAGGCTCGGGCTCGGCGCAATCACGGTCAGCGCGCCGCGCATCGAGGTCAAGGGTTCGACGCTGGAGCGTGAGGCCTTCCGCGCCGCGCTCGACGGCTCGAGCGGCGAATCCGCCGTGATTCGCATGGGCAAGCTCGATGCGAGCGAGATCCTCATCCCCGAGCTCCTCTTCGAGCAGACGGTCGGGCCGCAGAAACAGACGACGACCTATCGCGGGCTGCGTTTCCAGGCGGTCGGCGGCGGCAAGGTCGGGCGCGGCGAGGCGGCGAGCGGCGCGCTCGCGGCCAGCGGGGCGCCGACCGGGCCGATCGCCGGCACGTTCCAGGCCACACGCTTCGAGGGGCTGGACATCAGGCATGCGGCCCGCGTGCTCACCGAGAGCGCCAGACCCGGAACGCCGGAGACGATGCAGCCGCTGTTCGCGCGCTTCGAGCAGGATGGCTACGCCCTCGACATGGGCGAGGCCGGCAAAATCTCGCTCGGCAAGACGATCGGCCGCGACTTCTCGGCCAAGGTCGGCGAGGAGCCGCTCTACACGCTGTTCAACCGCCTGATGGAGCTGGCGGCGGAGCAGGACAAGACCGGCGCCGCCGGCAAACCCGACGCGGCGAAGGCGGCCGAGGCTCAGCGTCTCGGGCTCGCCATGCTCTCGGTCTACGAGTCGATCTCCTATGGCAGCGGCGAAAGCCGCGATCTCTCGATCGCGGTCTCGGCCCCGCCCAAACCTGGTGCGAGACCCGAGCCGGTGTCGATCTCGATCGCCCGGATCGCCTATGGCGCCGATGCGCCCGGCGGGGCCGGCTTCGGCCTGGAAGGATTCGCTTTCGCCGGCGGCGGGGCCAAGGGCTCCATCGCCTCGATCAGCCATGTCGGCTTCTCGCTGACGAGCGTCATCGCCGAGCTCAAGGCGATGCTCGCCAAGCCCGATGCCGATCTCGAAGCGCTCGATTTCCGCCGCTTCATCCCGGCGCTGGGCACGACGCGGATGACCGGGCTCGACGTACTGGCACCGCAGGAGGCGCTGCCCGGCCAGGCGAAGCTGCCGCCCGTCAAGCTCGGCCTCGACCTCTTCGAATTCCGCGCGGGCGAGCCTCTGAACGGCGTCCCCACCAGCCTGGGCCTGAGCGTGGAGGGGCTGAAGGCGCCGGTCGTCGCCGGGCCCAACAATCCCGCGGCGAAAGACCTGCTCGCCATGGGCTACAAGCTGCTGAACCTCTCCGCCAAGCTCGATCTCGCCTGGGACCAGGCGAAGAGCGAACTCGGCATCCGCAGCCTCTCGCTGGGCGGGGCCGACATGGCGACGTTCGAAGCCAAGGGCACGCTCGGCAACGTCACCAAGGATCTGTTCTCGCAGGATCTCGCCCTCGCCCAGGTCGCCGCGCTCGGCGCCACCGCGCGTTCGGTCGAAGCCAGGTTGCAGAATTTCGGCCTGTTCGAGAAGCTCGTGGAGAACGAGGCGCGCAAGGCCAGGCGCAAGCCCGAGGATATGCGGCGCGAATATGCGATGATCGCCAGCCTCGGTCTCGCGGCGATGCTCGGCCCCTCGGATGCGGCGAAGACGCTGACCTCCGCCATCGCGCGCTTCGTGGCGAAGCCGGGCACGCTGACGGTGCAGGCGCGCGCAAAAGCCGGCGGCGGGCTGGGGCTGGCCGATGTGATCACGCTCACCGACCCGACCGAGATCTTCGACAAGATCGACCTGCAAGCCAATGCCGAGTGACGCGCCCGGCCTGCTGCCGCCGGAGGATGAGAGCTGGCGGCCGGGCCCGCTGCAGGCCTGGTGGGCGGGGCTGCCCGCCGGCGCGCGCGGGCTGTTGCGCAAACGCATGAACCGGGACAACCAGACGCGGTTGCACCTGGCCCATCTCATCGCCCGCGCGCCCGATCAGTTCCGGATCGGGGCCTACACCTATGGCTTTCCGAAAGTGCGCTTTCCCGAAAGCGGCGCGCGCCTCGGCATCGGGCGCTTCGGCTCGATCGCCGATGGCGTCGAGATCCTGCTGGGCGGCAACCACAGGCTGGACTGGGTGACGACCTATCCGTTCCCGGCCCTGTCGCGGCTTTGGCCCGAGGCGGCCGGCATCCCCGGCAGCGACGCCAGCAATGGCGATGTCAGCATCGGCCATGATGTCTGGCTCGGCTCGCAATGCATGGTGCTCTCGGGCGTCACCATCGGCCACGGCGCCGTCGTCGCCGCCCGCGCCGTGGTGACGCGGGACGTGCCGCCCTATGCCGTCGTCGCCGGCAATCCCGCTCGCATCGTGCGCTACAGGCACTCCGAAGCCGATATCGCGACGCTGCTCGCTGCGCGCTGGTGGGCGTTGCCGGACGCCGAGATCAAGCGACTGCTGCCTGTCCTTCTGTCGGGAGACGTGGCGGCCCTGCCGCTCGAAGGCCAGAGCGCGCCCGGTTTTCCCGCAACCACGCAGCGCTAGGCCTGGCTGCCCATCAGCCGGCGCTTGAGGCGCATGGCCGGCGCCTCGACCACGTGCCAGGACGCGAGCCCGAGCAGCACAGTCACGACCAGCGCAGGCGCTAGCAAAGTCAATGCCCCGGCCAGAGGCCAGAGCGCAAACGCGACCTGCTGCACCGGCCAGCCATAGAGATAGACCCCGTAGGAGATATCGGTTTTCGGCTCCCAACTGCGCGACGTCAGCAGCGGATGCAGCGCGAGCACGAGCACGCCCCAGGCCGTGCCGACGAACAGCAGTGGTTTGTAAAGTGGCGTCCCCGACAGCAACGCCGTCAGCGCCAGCAGGCCGGCGAGACCCAACAGCGAAAGCCGCACCCGGTCGGCCCATAGATAGATCAGCCCTCCCGTCATGAAGATCAGCGGCAGCCGCAATGCGGTCTCGATGCCCTTGGGCCCATCGGGCGCAATCACTTCCCTCGCCAATGCCAGGATCAGGAGCACGACCCATGCCGCGAGCGCCAGCTGTCGACGCGCCAGCAGACCGACCAGACCCGCGACGAGAACGCCGAGATAACAGAGCGTCTCGTATTTCAGCGTCCACACCGTGCCCAGCGGAAACGGCAGCGGATTATTCTCGAAGACCCCGGGCAGAGCCGCAGCGCTCTTGAAGCTGGACAATGTGCCCCAGATGAAGCGCCAGAGCCGCACATCGCCGAAATAGGCGGCGAGGTCGAGCCGCGTCATCAGCCCGCCGATCACCAGCGACACGAACAGCGTCGCGACGATCAGCCCCGGCGCGATGCGCAGCAGCCGCGCGACGACATAATCCCGCCAGCCGCGCCGCTGGAAACTCATCGTCACCAGAAAACCGGAAATCGCGAAGAAGCCGTTGACCGCGTGCTCGCCCAGCGTGAAGCGGGTGCTGTAGGCCAGGGGCTCGTCCTCGATGGAGCCGGTCGTGACGCTGAAAGCGTGGGAGAAGACGACAGCCAGCGCCAGGCTCAACCTCAAGGCGGCGAAATTGCTGCGCTCCGGCGCCAGCGCATATGTCACCGTCGGCAGCCCGGCCATCAGCTTCCCGCCCCGGACTTCGCCGAGAGCCCTTCATGCGCCAGCGCCGAGCGTCCCCGCATCGCGGCGACGGCGCCGGCCACGGAACCGGCATGAGCGCTCATTTTGAGCGGGTTCAGGATCAGCGCGTAACCTACGGTTTTCGCGATATTTTTGAGGATGTCGGCCGGCCCCGGCAGGGGCAGCCCGTATTTGGCGGCGACATGGCGTTCCGACCAGGCGAGATGCCAGCGCGCCTTGAAGCGGCGCGCGACCGAAGGCGCGCTGGATTGGCCACGCCCATGCACCGCGACAGCCTCATGCACATGGACGAGGCTGTGCCCGGCGTCGCGCATGCGCCGGCAGAGATCGTCATCCTCATAGAATAGGAAGATCTCGCGGTCGAAGCCGCCAAGCGCCAGGAACGCCTCCCGGCGCACCAGCATGCAGGCGCCGGAGAGAAAAGGCAGGCAGGCGTCGCCCTCCGGCAGCGCCGCCGCCCGCGCCTGGTTGAGATGTGGTGGCGAGAGCAGAGAGCGCGACTGAAGGAACACCCGCCCCGACGGTTCAACGATGCGCGGCGCCAGCATCCCGGCGTCTCGGTAGCGCTCCGCAGCCGCCAGCAGCGCCGCGATCGCTCCCGGCTGGACTTCGCAATCGGGGTTGACGATCAGCGCAAACGGCGTCGCGCAGGCCTCTACGCCGCGATTGTTGGCGCGGCCATAGCCTTCATTGGCGCCGTTGCGCAGAAGCGTCGCGCCATGGGCGCGCGCGATCGCGCAGCTCTCGTCGGAACTGGCGTTGTCGACCACGATGGCGCCGACCCCCTCGCGCGCCAGCGCCTGCAGACAGGCAGGCAGCACGCCGGCGCTGTCATAGCTGACGATGATGGCTGAGACCTTGTCCGGCGACGGCTTGATCATCTTCGCTTTTTGTCCGGGTGGCGCGACGGCAGCAAGGGAAAACCGGATGGATAGGCCGAAAAACGCGCAGGAACGTCCGGAGCCGGCGATCTCACTCGTTGTGCATGGACGCGGCGGTCCGGGCGGGGCGCGTCAACCGCGCCAGCTCCTGTTGAACCACCGCCCTTTCCCAGGCGTCGCAGGCCCGGGGCGCGCGATAGGATTTGACGGCGAGGCTGCGCGACGCGGCCAGAAACCGTGCGCGCTCCGACGGGCCGAACGCTGCGATGATGCGGTTGCGGTCGACCCGCAATCCGCAATCATAGCCCCGGGAGACCTGGGCTGCGGCGAAATCCGGCGTGCCGGGCGCTGCCGTCATGGTCACGCAACCCGTCAAGGCCGCCAGGGCGACGCCGACGGCGCAAATTCTCGCAGGCGTCCGCATCGGACTGGTGCGTCACAATGCGTCGAACTTGCCGGCGCGCACCGCGGTCATCTTCTCCCTGACGGCGGCGCGCTCCTCGGCGGCGCAGGGCTCCGGCCGGATGCCCTGGTTGATCGTCTGGGCTTCGGAGACCGTGACATAGGTCGACTGCGCGCTGGCGATCTGCTCCGGCGTCGCGCCGCGCGCTTCTTCGGCGGCGAGGAAGCGCGTCAGCGTGTCCCGCTTCGGCGCGCCGGCCTTGCAAGCGAGCGAGCGCGACACCAGCGTGGCGAGTTCGGTCGCGCGTTGCGCGCTCGGATTGGCGGCGCCGACGCAGGCGCCCAGCGGCAGTGCCACAAGGCAGGCGAGCGCAAGCGGGCGCGCCATGGTGCGATAACGGGCCATGCGCTCAGTTCTTTTCGGGCAGGTTGAGGCGGATATGCAGGTCGCGCAGCTGGCGCGGGCCGACTTCGGAGGGGGCGC
>JBKBRD010000178.1:0-6742 GCA_046292405.1 Allobosea sp.
AGCCGATCCGCCGCTTCGGTTTCGATGCAGCGATCCTGTTCTCGGATATTCTCGTCATCCCGCAGGCGCTGGGCCAAAAGCTCTGGTTCGTCGAGGGCGAGGGTCCGCGGCTCGAGCCGGTGGCGGATGAGGCGCGGCTGGCCGAGATCGCGCAGCATGCCAATTCCCAGACCCTGGCGCCGGTCATCGAGACCGTGCATCGGGTCAAGGCGGGGCTGGGCAAGGAGACCGGCTTCATCGGCTTCTGCGGCGCGCCCTGGACGGTTGCGACCTATATGGTCGCGGGACGGGGAACGCCCGACCAGGGGCCGGCGAAAGCGCTGTTCACGCGCGACCCGGATTTCTTCCAGAAACTGATCGACCTGATCGTCGACGCTTCCGCCGATTATCTGATTCGCCAGATCGACGCCGGCGTCGACGTGGTGCAGATCTTCGACAGCTGGGCCGGTTCCCTCGGCGCCGCCGATTTCGAGCGCTGGTGCATCGCGCCGACCAAGCGGCTGGTCGCGCTGGTTCGCGCCAGGCATCCGCAGGCGCGGATCATCGGTTTCCCGCGCGGGGCGGGCAAACTCATTCCCTCCTATATCAAGGCGACGGGGGTCGACGCCGTCGGGCTCGAGACCGAGATCGACCGGGGTTTTGCCCGCGACGCGATCCAGTCGCTCGTCCCCGTGCAGGGTCATCTCGACCCGCTGGTCCTGCGCGCGGGCGGGCCCGAGCTCGAAGCCGAGGTCGCCGCGATCCGCGAAGCCTTCGGCGCCCGGCCGTTCATCTTCAATCTCGGCCATGGCATCCTGCCGGACACCCCGATCCCCCATGTCGAGCGGCTGCTGGCCGCGGTCAGGCGCTGAGACCACGCCATGTATGAATGGCTGAAGGTCCTGCACGTGCTGGCGATCATCTCGTGGATGGCGGCCCTGCTCTATCTGCCGCGGCTGATGGTCTACCATGTCGAGGCGCCGGTCGGTTCGCAGCAATCCGAAACCTTCAAGGTGATGGAGCGCAAGCTGCTCAACGGCATCATGACCCCGGCCATGATCGTCAGCTGGGTTGTGGGGCTCTACCTCGCCTATGCCGGTTTCGGCTTCAAGGGCGGCTGGCTGCACGCCAAGATTGCGTTGGTGCTGTTGATGTCGGGCATGCACGGCTTTCTCATCGGCCGCGTCCGCGACTTCGCCAATGACCGCAACAGCCGCAGCGGCCGGTTCTACAGGGTCATCAACGAAGTGCCCGCCGTGCTGATGGTCGGCATCGTCATCCTGGTCATCGTCAAGCCGTTCTGAGTTCTGCGACGCCACCTCGCCGAGCGGCGCGGGCGTCCTCACGATTCCAGTTGAGCGCGGGTGCGAATCCCGCTATCAGGTTTTTGCGCTTCTCCAGCGTCCTTCCTGTTGTCGATGGTGTTTGAGCCCGCTGCGCCCCGCAGATGCAGCTCATGGTGCGAGCCTCTCGCGCCGATCCGAATCCCGGTCCGTCGTCCCTCCCCGTTTTCTTCCGTCCCCGCGCGTCGCGCCGGGACCGTCACGATCCAGGTGCCCCATGCGGGAAATCAAGCTTCAGGACCTCAAGGTCAAAACCCCGACCGAACTCCTCACCTTCGCCGAGGGCGTCGAGGTCGAGAACGCCAGCACGATGCGCAAGCAGGAGCTGATGTTCGCGATCCTCAAGCAGCTTGCCGCCAAGGAGACCGAGATCCTGGGCGAGGGCGTGGTCGAGGTTCTGCAGGACGGCTTCGGCTTCCTGCGCTCGTCGGATTCCAATTATCTGCCCGGGCCGGACGACATCTATGTTTCGCCCTCGCAGATCCGGAAATTCGGCCTGCGCACCGGCGACACGGTCGAGGGGCCGATCCGCAGCCCCAAGGATGGCGAGCGTTATTTTGCGCTGCTCAAGGTCAACACGATCAATTTCGAAGACCCCGAGAAGATCAAACACAAGATCCACTTCGACAATCTGACGCCGCTTTATCCCGATGAGCGCCTGCGCATGGAAGTGCAGGATCCGACCAAGAAGGATTTCTCGGCCCGCGTCATCGACATCGTCGCCCCTGTCGGCAAGGGCCAGCGCGCCCTGATCGTCGCGCCGCCGCGCACCGGCAAGACCGTGCTGCTGCAGAACATCGCGCAGTCGATCACCACCAACCACCCGGAATGCTATCTCATCGTGCTGCTCATCGACGAGCGGCCGGAAGAGGTCACCGACATGCAGCGTTCGGTGAAGGGCGAGGTGGTGTCCTCGACCTTCGACGAGCCGGCCTCGCGCCACGTCCAGGTGGCGGAGATGGTGATCGAGAAGGCCAAGCGCCTGGTCGAACATGGTCGCGACGTCGTGATCCTGCTGGACTCGATCACGCGTCTCGGGCGCGCCTACAACACGGTGGTCCCGTCCTCCGGCAAGGTGCTGACCGGCGGCGTCGACGCCAACGCGCTGCAGCGCCCCAAGCGCTTCTTCGGCGCCGCGCGCAATATCGAGGAAGGCGGCTCGCTGACCATCGTCGCGACGGCGCTGATCGATACCGGCAGCCGCATGGACGAGGTGATCTTCGAAGAGTTCAAGGGCACCG
The DNA here is from genome assembly GCA_046292405.1 of Allobosea sp. Taxonomy (GTDB): domain Bacteria; phylum Pseudomonadota; class Alphaproteobacteria; order Rhizobiales; family Beijerinckiaceae; genus Allobosea. The sequence goes on from JBKBRD010000178.1 coordinate 2,564, forward strand.
GCAACTGCGAAATCATCCTCGACCGCAAGGTGGCGGATAAGCGCATCTTCCCGGCCATCGACATTCTGAAGTCCGGCACCCGCAAGGAAGAGCTCATCACCCCGAAGGACGTGCTGCAGAAGACCTATGTGCTGCGCCGCATCCTGAACCCGATGGGACCGCAGGACGCGATCGAGTTCCTGATGGACAAGCTGCGGCAGACCAAACAGAACTCGGAATTCTTCGACTCGATGAACACCTGATTCCAACCCGATTCGGATCCGTGACAAAGGCCGGTCTTGCGCAGACCGGCCTTTTTGCTGCAAAAAAGGCGCGCAATCCATGGCCCTACCGGCCCTACCGCGGTATGACCGGGTCATGCCAGGCCATACCCCGACATTGCAACAGCCAACGATCGTCGCGCTTTCCTCCGGGGCCGGCCGCGCCGGCGTCGCGGTGATCCGCGTGTCGGGGCCGCAAGTCCGATTCGTTCTCGAAACGATCGCGGGCGGCGCGCCGCCGCCGCGCAAGGTTGAGCTGCGCAAGCTCAGCGATCCTGATGGCGAAGCGATCGACCAGGCGCTGGTTCTCTTCTTCCCCAGCCCGCACAGCTTCACCGGGGAGGATGTCGCCGAGTTCCACACTCATGGCTCCCGGGCGGTGATCGCGCGTCTGCTCGCCGTGCTGACGGCGCTGCCGCATGTCCGGCTCGCGGAAGCCGGAGAGTTTACGCGCCGGGCGTTCGAGGCCGGCAAACTCGATCTCGCGGCGGTCGAAGGGCTGGCGGATCTGATCGATTCGGAAACGGAATGGCAGCGACGCCAAGCGCTACGCCAGATGGAAGGCGCCCTTGGCGCGATGACCGCGGCCTGGCGCGAACAACTGATCAGCGCCATGGCCCTGCTGGCGGCGGAGATCGACTTTTCCGATGAGGGCGATGTCGACGGCCCGCTGGTGGAGCAGGCGCGGTCGCTGGCGGCGGCCGTCCTCAGCGAGCTCAAACACGCGCTCGGCAGCTTTGCGCGCGGCGAACGTGTGCGTGAGGGCTTCGTCGTCGTGCTGGCCGGGCCGCCCAACGCTGGCAAGTCGAGCCTGCTGAACGCGCTCGCCCGGCGCGATGTCGCGATCGTTTCTGAGATTGCAGGGACGACGCGTGACGCCATCGAAGTCAGGCTCGATCTCGCGGGCATGCCGGTGACGCTGATCGATACGGCCGGGTTGCGGGACAGCGCCGACGCAATCGAGGCGGAAGGCGTCAGGCGGGCCCTGGCTCTGGCCGAACGCGCCGATCTGGTGCTGCGGCTCAGAGCGGTCGATTCGGAGGCGGATCAATTTCTATCTCTCCCGCATCTGCTGGCGGTGGCGACCAAGGCCGATCTGCACGTCGCGCCGCGCCCTGACGAGATTGCCGTATCCGCACGGACGGGGGCGGGTCTCGACGCTCTGCTGGCGCTGCTCGCTGACAGGCTGGATGCAAGGGCGCTGGGCGAGCCGTCGCTGCTCACGCGGCAACGCCACAAGAATGCCGTCTCGGAGGCCATCGCGGCGATCGAGCGCAGTCTGAACCCGGATCTGTCGGACGCTGAATTGATCGCCGAGGATCTGCGCCAGGCCGTGGTCGCGCTGGAGCGGCTCATCGGCCGGATCGGCGTCGAGGACGTGCTGGACCAGCTGTTCTCCGGCTTCTGCATCGGGAAATAGCGGTTTCACGTGAAACCCGCCGATCCACCGGCATTGACCGGCTGCACTGGCTTCGCTAGCCAAATCGCATGAACCCATTTCAAGCACGCTACGACGTCATCGTTGTCGGCGGCGGCCATGCTGGCGTCGAGGCTGCTGCGGCGGCCGCACGGCTGGGCGCACAGACCGCTCTGCTGACGCATAAGCCCGAGACGATCGGGGTGATGTCCTGCAACCCCGCAATCGGTGGTCTGGGGAAGGGGCATCTCGTCCGCGAGATCGACGCGCTCGACGGGCTGATGGCCCGGGCTGCCGACAAGGCCGGTATTCAGTTCCGCATGCTCAACCGGCGCAAAGGCCCAGCCGTCCGGGGGCCGCGCGCCCAGGCGGATCGCAAGCTCTATCGCCAGGCGGTACAGGAGATGCTGTTCGCACAGTCCGGCCTCACCGTGCTGGCCAGCGAGGCCTTCGATCTGCTCGAACGCGATGGAGCCGTGACTGGCGTCGTGCTTTCGGATGGTCGTCGATTCGCTGCCGGAACGGTCGTGCTGACGACCGGCACCTTTCTGCGCGGAATGATCCATATCGGCGAGACCCGCATCCCGGCCGGCCGTGTCGGCGAGGCTGCGTCGCTGGGGTTGTCGGCGACGCTGGAGCGCCATCGCTTCCCGCTCGGCCGGCTCAAGACGGGGACGCCGCCGCGGCTCGATGGGCGCACGATTGACTGGGCTTCGCTCGAGATGCAGCCGGGCGATGATGTCCCCGAGCCGTTTTCGGCGCTGACCGAGGCGATCACCACGCCGCAGATTGCCTGTGGCATCACGCGAACGACCCTGGCGTCACACGAGCTTATCCGCGCCAATCTGCACCGGGCGCCGATGTTCTCAGGCCAGATCGAGGGGCGCGGCCCGCGCTATTGCCCGTCGATCGAGGATAAGGTCGGCCGCTTCGGCGACCGTGACGGCCACCAGATCTTCCTGGAGCCCGAGGGTCTGGATGACGACACCGTTTATCCCAACGGGATTTCGACATCGCTCCCGGAAGAGGTGCAGCTCGGGCTGCTGGCCACGATCCCAGGGCTTGAGCGCGCTGCGATGCTCAAGCCGGGCTATGCAATCGAGTATGATTTTGTCGATCCGCGCGCGCTGCATAATACGCTCGAGACCCGGGCGCTGCGCGGGCTCTTTCTTGCCGGTCAGATCAATGGCACGACCGGTTATGAGGAGGCGGCGGCGCAGGGGCTGCTGGCCGGGTTGAACGCGGCGCGCCGCGCTGGCGGCTCCGAGCCAATCGTGATGGATCGGACCCGATCCTATCTCGGCGTGATGATCGATGACCTCACTCGCAGCGGTGTTACGGAGCCGTATCGAATGTTCACCTCGCGGGCTGAGTTTAGGCTCTCGCTGCGCGTCGACAATGCCGATGAGCGCTTGACCGGGCTGGGCTCGGCCTGGGGTCTGGTCGGAGGCGAACGGCTGCAGCGCTATGAGGCGCGTCAGGCGGAGATCGATCATTTACGCGCCAGGCTTCAGGCGCTCAGCCTGTCGCCCTCGCAAGCCGAGTCCGTTGGGCTTCAGCTCAATCGCGATGGCGTTCGCCGCTCCGCCTATCAGCTGCTCTCGCATCCGGATATCGGCTTCGAACTTTTACGTGCGATTTGGCCGGAACTCGGCGCCTTCGCCGCGTCGGTGGTGACGCGAGTCACGGCCGATGCGGTCTATGCCGTGTATCTCGACCGGCAGAGCGCTGAAATCGAATCCTATCGCCGCGATCAGGCGCTCGCATTGCCGGCCGATCTCGACCTGGACGCGATATCGGGGCTGTCGAACGAGCTGCGACAGAAACTGACGGCGCATCGTCCGGCCGATCTGGCGCAGGCGGCGCGGATCGAAGGCATGACGCCGGCTGCGCTGACACTGCTCGCGGCGCATTCGCGCAAGAGCCGCCGCGCCGGCCGCGCCGCCGTTTCGGCTTGAGCCATGACTGTTGATAACGCGGACCGGATTCGCGCTTTGCGCTTGACGCCTGTTTCACGTGAAACAGAGGCGCGGCTGGAGGTGCTGGTCGCCGAGTTGGCGCGCTGGCAGGCCGCCAAAAACCTCGTGTCCTCAGCGACGCTGAGCGAGGTCTGGACGCGGCACATCGCTGATTCGCTGCAGATCTTTCAGGCGGTGCCGGACGCCAAGCGCTGGCTCGATCTTGGATCGGGCGGCGGATTTCCCGGTCTGGTCATCGGAATTTGCCTGGCCGAGATTCCCGGAGGACATATCGACCTGGTCGAAAGCAATGCCCGCAAATGCGCCTTTCTGCGCCATGTCGCGCGGCTCACCGGCGCGCCCGTGACGGTCCATAATGCCCGGATCGAAGACGCAGTCGGGCAGTTTTCAGGCAAAATCGACGTGGTCACGGCGCGCGCGCTGGCGCCGCTGCCGCTGCTGCTCGACTGGTGCAATGAGCTGTTGAGAACCGGCGCCATCGCCCTCTTTCCAAAGGGACAACATCTAGAGAGTGAATTGACCG
>JBKBRD010000179.1:0-6724 GCA_046292405.1 Allobosea sp.
CGAAACGACCACGCGACCCAGTCCGACGACCACCTCCCCCAGGAAGACGGAGCCGCCGACGAGGTCGCGCCCGAAGCGAACGATCGCCGCGCCGATATTGACGAGCACGCTGACCACGCCGAATTCGGCGGGCGGGACGACGCTGGCATGGTCGTGAACCGCCACCTCGTCGAGCAGGATGACGTGCTCGGGCCGCTCGCTGACGATGTCGAGCTCCGCGCCTTCCGGCTTCTGCGCCTTGAGACGGTTGACGACATAGGCGCCAAGCGTATCGAGCCGGCCGACCGCCGAGAGATCGACCCGCGCATGCTTGACGGCGGCGATGCGTTCGCCGATTTCGGCGACGAGCGCCTCCACGCGCGGAGCCCGGTCGGCGCTCCACGAGCCCGACAGAACGACCGCGAGCGTGCCGCCGTCGTCGCGGTATAGGGCTTGGGGCTCGGCGGGGTCTAGGGTCGCCATGGCGTCAGTCGAGATCCTTCGCCCCGGCCGGCCCAGTCTCGCGACTTGCCCGTGGCGCCTGTCCGTTCGATCCTGGTCCACCCCTGATCTCTCTATCGCCGGGGAGGTCTCGCTTTGCAAGCGCAACGCAGCAAAGACCTGTGATCGCGAGAGGAATCATCGCCAGAAACGCAAGTTCGCCATGGGCTCGATAGATGTAGCCGGAGACGACCGTCATCGCGGCGCTGGCCAGCGCGCCGACGGCCGCCAGCCGGCCTTGGGCGGCGCCGCGCCGGCCGGCAGGGGCAAGAGCCGCGATGGCGGCCATGCTGCCCAGATGCACGGCTCCGAAGCTGAGCCCATGCAGCATCTGCAGCATGAGCGTCACGCCATAGCCGGGATCGAGCGCCATTGTGGAAAAGCGCAGAATCGCCGCCGCGCCACCGAGCGCCATCCATGACAGCCCTGCCCGCGCTCCGCGCGCGACGAGCCCGCCCAAGTAGAGGAAGAGCGCGATCTCGGCGAAGACGCCGACGCCCCAGAGAGCTCCGATGGCGGGTTCGCCGAAACCGCGGTCGCGCCAGTGCAGGGAGCCGAAGGCGTAGAGCGCCGCATGAGCAGCGTTGATGCAGGCGGCGGCGGCAAGCGCCCACCAGAAGGCGCGGCAGAAGCGGCCGGCGCCGGCGCCGGCTGGCGCCCGCCTCTCGTCCGGGGGAGCGGGCGCGGCGAAAGCCGCCAGCATGGCCAGGGCCGAACTCACGGACAACGCGACCGGAACCACCCCCGCGCCGAAACCGGCGATCAGCCAGCCGCCGCCGAGCGTGGCGGCGAAAAAGCTGACGGAGCCCCAAAGTCGGACACGTCCGTAATCGATCCCTGCCCCGGCGCGGGTCTGCGCCGTCGTCAGCATGTCCGCGAGCGGCAGGACGCCCGACAGCGCCACGGCGTTGAGCGCCATGATCAGCCCGATCATCGGCGCGCGCTCGGCGGGAAGCAGCGCCAGATAGCTCAGACTTGCGATGCCGTTGAGCAAAGTCAGCAGCGTCACCGGCGAGATCGAGCGGTCGCCCAGCCCGGTCAGCCATGACGCAGCGACGATGCGCACCAGGATCGGAATCGTCAGCAGATAGCCGATCGCGACCTCGTCCAGCCCCTTATTGGCCAGCCAGAGCGGAAAGAAGGGCAGGTAAATGCCGACGCCGAGGAAATTCAGCCCCTGCAACAGCGAAAGCCTCGCCGCCACCGCACGCGGCGATCCACCATGCTTGCCAGCTTCGGGCATCATCTCGCGCACGCAGGAACCATCGCGAAGCAGCATTTCCTTAATAGATTGTAGATCAGGCTGAACCTGCATCTCGACTGACGAACACCGATTCGGCCAGTCCATCACGAACAGGTTGGCCATGAGCGAAGCGCGTTCGCTGACACCGCTGAGCGAGCAGGACTACGAGACCATCGCCGCCGCCGTCATGGAGACGGCGCGGGGCCGCTGGTTCATGGCCGAATTCGCCAAGCGCAACCGCCAGGCCGACACCGCCCAGGTGCTGTCCGCCATCCAGCGGCTGGAACGGGTCGTCGGCACGGCAGCGCATCCGCAGACGCCGGAGCCGGACTCGCGCGAGGCCGCCGCGCTGATCGCCGATCTCAGGCTCGACCTGGAGCGGATCAGCGGGCGCAGCGAGACGGTGTCCTCCGGCCTTGCCGGCCGCATCGAGGCCGCCGCCGCGAGCATCGTGACCGCGACGGAGAGCATTCAGGAAGCCTCCTGGAGCCTGCGGGAAGCCGGCGCCAGCGAGGCGCTGTGCGACGAGCTCGACAAGCGCGCCACCGAAATCTACGCCGCCAGCGGGCAGGTCGAGGGAACCGCGCAACAGATCGCCAAGATTTCCGACACCGTCGCCATGCTGGACAGCAGCCTGCGCGCGCTTTGCGACAGGGCCGGCGAGACCGGCGGCGGCGCGGCCGGGCCGCGCTACCCATCGGCCTTCATGGCCGACAGCGCGCCGCTGAGCAATTATGAGGATATCGAGGTCGTCGAGATCGACGCCGGGCCGGTTTCGGTGCTGGCGGAAGCCCGTTCCGTCTCGCCCCGCCCGGCGGCGGAGCTGAAGCTCAACACGCAGTCGCTGGTCAGCGACGACATCGTCTTCGAGGAAATCCCCGAGACGACCGATGCGATGCAGCAGGCGGAGCAGGCGCCGGCTGGGCTGGCGCTGGCGACCTCCGAACTCGCCCTGCGCGAGATCGACGAGATGGCCGACGACGAGAAGCTCGCCTATTTCGCCTGATCGGCGGCGACGAAACTGTCCATCTTGCCGGGGTTGAGCAGCCCGTAGGGGTCGACCTCGTGCTTGAAGCCGAGTTGGTCGGCGTCGGCGCGCTTGTGGCGGCTGCCGGCCTCCAGCGAAACCACATGCGGATTGGCGATCATCACCCCGGCGGCCTCATGCTCGGCGATGATCTGATCCAGCCGGGCGGCATTCGTGTAGCGCAGCACCGGCAGGGCGCTCGCGGTCACGCGCCCGCCGAAGCGGATGAATTCGTGATGGGCCAGCACCTCGTCGGGGAAGCGCGCGATCATCTCGCGCGCGCTCTCGACCAGCCGGTCATGCGGGAACAGGCATTGCAGATAGGTGACCGAGCGGTCGCTCTTCAGCCATTGCAGGGTGGTGTGGTTCCAGCAGTATTCGTAGAGCGGGACCGTGCGCGGCCCTTCCTGCGAGGGCGCCTCATAGGTGACCGCGCCGCGCTTGCCGATGATCGCCTTGAAGGGACCGAGCGAGGCTTCCGCGACCATGCAGATCAGGATGCTCTTGCCCTCCGGGCAATGCGGCTTCAACGCGCCGAAATAGCCGGGGATCGGCCAGGCGATCGGCGTCACCAGCTTCTTGACCACGCCATCGGCCAGCGCCACGTCGTAGCCGGCCTGGAACGCGTCCATATAGTCGTCGAAGACGGTGATGACGTCGATCCAGGGCCAGGCCGGGGCCAGCGGCATTTCCAGCGCCGTGATGATCCCCGTGGTGCCATAGGCGCGGTTGACCTTCTGGGCCGCGTCGTCGCGCAGCTCGAGGATGCGCGGGGTCTCCTCGACGGTGACGATGCGCGCGGCGAGGATGTTGCCGGGCTCGCGCAAGCCGCCATAGGTGACCGAGCCGACGCCGCCGGAGCCGCCGGCGATGAAGCCGCCGAGCGTCGCCGAGCGCTTGGTCGAGGGATGCATGCGCAGCTCGAAGCCGCTCTCGCGCGTGGCCATGTCGAGATCGAGCAGGCGCGTGCCGGCGGCGGCGCGCACCGATCCCGGTTTTTGCCATTCGACGCCGGTCAACGCCGTGATGTCGAGCAAAACCCCGCCTTCGAGCGGGACGGCCTGGCCGTAATTGCCGGTGCCGGCGGCGCGCACCGTCAGGGGAATGCGGCGCCTGGCGCAGGCGGCGGCGATGCGCACCACCTCCGCCTCGTCCTTCGGCAGCGCGATGATATCGGCCGACTTGTCGGCGAGTTCCCGATTCAGGATCGGCGAATACCAGAAGAAGTCGCGCGAGCGCTTGCGCACCACCTGCGGCTCGTCGATCAGCTCGACGCCCGCAACATCGGCCTTGAAGCCGGCGATGTCGTAGCGCGACGGCTGGGCCGGACGCGGCCTGCGCTCGGGGATGGCGCTCATCTCAGTTCTCCCGCTTCAGCGCGCTCTCATGCCAGCGACGCAGGGCCAGATGCGAGATCCAGCTGGTGACGAGGAAGATGGCGATGCCGGAGACCGAGATCATGATCAGCGCCGCGAAGACGCGCGGGATCTTGAGCTGGTAGCCCGACTCCAGAATACGGTAGGCGAGTCCCGAGGCGCTGCCGCCGGTGCCGGCGACGAATTCCGCGACGACGGCGCCGATCAGCGCCAGACCGCCCGAGATCTTCAGCCCGGCGAGGAAATACGGCAGCGCGGCGGGCAGCTTGAGATAGCGCAGCGTCTGCCAGCGTGTCGCGCCATAGAGCTGGAACAGGTTGATCAGGTTATGGTCGGCCGAGTTCAGCCCGAGAATGGTGTTCGACAGGATCGGGAAAAAAGCGACGATCCAGGCACAAATCAGCAGCGCGAGGTTGATGTCGCCCGCCCAGATGATGATCAGCGGCGCGATCGCCACGATCGGCGTGACCTGCAGGATCACCGCATAGGGCAGCAGCGACATTTCCAGCCATTTCGACTGGGTGAACAGCACGGCCAGCGTCACGCCGACGATGACAGCCGCCGCCAGCGCCATGAAGGTGATGCGCAGCGTGATCCAGAGCGAACCTGACAACGTGCCCCAGTCTGCGACCAGCGTCTGGCCGATCAGCAGCGGGCCGGGCAGCACATAGGGCGGGATGGCGTTGGCCCGGACGGCGAACTCCCAGAGCCCGAGCGCGATGACGCCGATGATCAGCGGGGCGAGGATGCGCGGCCAGGCGCTGGCGGGCAGTCCGAGCAGGCGCGGTTCGGTGGCGAAGACCGGGCGCGCTTCCGCGTCCGTGCCGTCATGGGCTGATGCGACGCTCATAGCGACCTCCCCGTGAGGCAGCGCCGAGCCGCAGGCAAGGCCCGCGTCTCGACCTTTGCCGAAGCAGCGTCATGCGGCTTCTGGACCATCCTTCGCGACGCCGCTGCGCGGCTCCTCAGGATGAGGGCTGGGGTGGCGGACAGCCTGCGCCTCATGAGCCGATGGCCTCCTTCAGCTTGCCGGAGACGACGCGACAGAGATGGGCGTAGTCGGCCGAGGTGCGGAACAGCTCGTCGCGCGGATAGGGCGCGTCGACATCGAGATCGGCCATGACCCGGCCGGGGCGCGCCGCCATCACCACGATGCGCTTGGACAGATAGACCGACTCGAACACCGAATGGGTGACGAAAACCGCCGTGAAGCGCTCCTTCCACCAGAGCTCGAGCAGATCGTCGTTGAGACGGTGGCGGGTGATCTCGTCGAGCGCGGCGAAAGGCTCGTCCATCAGCAGGATTTTCGGCCGCAGCACCAGCCCGCGCGCGATCGAGACGCGCATCTTCATGCCGCCAGACAACTCGCGCGGATAGGATTTCTCGAAACCCTTGAGCCCGACCAGCGCCAGCATTTCCGCCGCGCGGGCTTCCGCCTCGCGCCTGCGCACACCCTTCAGCGTCAGCGGCATCATGACATTGCCGAGCGCGGTCGCCCACGGCATCAGCGTCGGATCCTGGAAAACGAAGCCGAGGTCGCGCTCGGGCTTGCCCGAGGCGTCGTGGCTGGTGCGCGGCCAGTCGATCGTGCCCGAGGACGGCGCGCCGAGGCCGGCGATCATCCGCAGCAGCGTCGATTTCCCGCAGCCGGACGGCCCGAGCAGGCTGATGAACTGGCCCGAGCCGAGATCGAGATTGACGTCGCGCACGGCAAGCGTGCCGTTGGCGAACTGTTTCGAGACATGCCTGATCGAGACGAGGGGCTTTTCGCCGTCGAGATGGGGTTTGGCGGCTGTGCTCAGAGAGGCTGTGTCCAAAGCCTGATGTCCGTTCGTTGTGAATTGCGATGCTGGCGCCGCTTCGGCAGCTCCTCAGGGCGCCAGCATCGTTCCGCGTCGCGCGCAGCCGGCCTCAGGCCTTGCCGACGCCCTTGTTGATGAAATCCAGGCTGTAGGCCTTCTTGATGTCGATTCCGGCGGGGAAGACGCCGACATCGGTCATGGTCTTGTAGAAGCTCGCCCAGCGCGCATCCGTCATCGCGCCGATGCCGAGCGTCAGCGCGTCGCCGGATTTGACGATGCCCTTCTCGTTCATCACCTTCACGGCGTAGTTGATCTTCTCCTGATCCATGTCGGGATTGTCCTTCAGGATCTGGGCGTCGGCGGCGGCGTTGCCGGGACCGACCTTCATGTATTCGGCCCAGCCTTCCAGCGTCGCGGTGACGAAGCGCTGGACCAGGTCCTTCTTCTCGTCGACCATCTTCTTCGAGATGTTGATCGTGGTGTTGTAGTTCTCGAAGCCGGCATCGGCGATGAGGTGCACCACCGGATTCACGCCGGCCTTCTGGATGGCGAAGGGCTCGGAGGAGAGGAAGCCCTGCTGCGAGATGGTCTTGTCGGCCAGGAACGGGGCCATGTTGAAGGTGTAGGGCCGGATCTGCTCGTCAGTGTAGCCGAACTTCGCCTTCAGGAAGGGCCAGTAGCTGTTGCGGCCGGCGGCGCCGATCAGAATCGGCTTGCCCTTGTGCGCGGCGCGCGTGTCATTGCCGTGGCCGGGATGCGAGATCAGACCCTGCGGATCCTTCTGGAAGAGCGAGGC
>JBKBRD010000180.1:0-6722 GCA_046292405.1 Allobosea sp.
AGGCGCAAGAGGCTCCGACAACTGCGCGGGTGGCCAGAGCGCAGGTCCGCTGCGGCGTCTCGCAAGCGCGCCCGAGAGCTCTCAACCTCTGCCGTGGGGAAGCTCCATAACGCGGCACGTAGTTCGGACCACCAGCATTCGGCAGGCCCGTCGACCCGGCGCCGGGGACGATCGGCGGCCCGGCCCCGGGAATGCCGTTGCCCTCGGAACGCAATCGGATGTCAGGAACGTGGTCGGTGATGGAAGGCGGCCCGAGCCCCCGCCTCGGCCCATCCGGCGTCAGCGGCGCATTGCCAGGCGTGCCGATCTGCGCAAGCGCCGGCAGCGCCTGGAGCAGGGTCAGGACGATCCCCAGGCTCAGTGCTGCAATTGTCGCACGGGGCCGCCGCTTCCGATCGATCCGATCGGAGCCCGGGCGAAGAGGGCCGTAACGCCGGTGATCCGCCAATGCGATTGTTCTCCCCGGAGATTCAGGCGATCGGCCCATTAAAGCGCATCCCAATAGGGATTGCAGCGATTATTCAGCACGGCGACGAGCTTGTCGTGCCGTCAGGCGAAGCCCGCGTTAGTTCAGGACGAGCCTGGGCAGCCAGAGCACGACCTCGGGAATGAAGGTGATGATGACCAGCACTACGAGGCCGACCCCGAGAAAAGGCAGCACCTCGCGCACGACGCGTTCGATCTTCACCTGGGCGAAGTTGCCGCAGATGTAGAGCAGAATGCCGACGGGCGGCGTCAGCAGGCCGAGCATCAGGTTGAAGACGATGACGAGGCCGAAATGGACGAGGTCGATGCCGACAGCCTCGACGATCGGGATCAGCACCGGGATCAGGATGATCATGGCGGCGATCGCTTCCATGAAGCAGCCGACGACCAGCAGAAGCAGGTTGATCAGGATCAGGATGACCCAGGGGTTGTCGGAGAAGGCGCCGATCCATTGCGCGATCTCGCGCGGCAGCCCGCTCACCGCCATCAGCCAGCCGAATCCCGCGGCAAAGGCGATGATGATCATCACGACCGCGGAGTCGAGCCCGCTCTGGACGCAGATGCCCCAAAGCTGCCGCCATGACAGTTCGCGGTGGATGACCATGGAGACAAACAGAGCATAGAGCACGGCCACGGCGGCGCTCTCGGTCACGGTGACGACGCCGCCGGTGACGCCGAACAGGATGACGAAGGGCATCAGCAGCGCCCAGATCGCCTTCCCGCCGAAACGCAGCACGTCGCGCATCGGCACGGCCTCGTGCACCGGGTAGCGGCGGGCGCGGGAGATAATATAGACGGCGACGGCGAGCCCCGCTCCCAGCATCAGCCCCGGTATGACGCCGCCGAGGAAGAGCGCGGCGACGGAGACGCCCTTGCCGACCGACAGGGCGTAGATCACCAGCGGAATCGAGGGCGGGATGATCGGCCCCATCACCGAGGCCGAGGCGGTGATGGCGGCCGCAAATCCCGGGTCGTAACCGGAGCGCTTCATCCCCGGCACCAGCACCTTGCCCAGCGCCGTCGCATCGGCCACCGCCGAGCCGGAGACGCCGGAGAAGACCATGCAGGACATCACCGTGGTCAGGCCGAGCCCGCCGCTGAAGCGGCCGACGCAGGCATTGGCGAAGCTGATGATCCGCGCGGTGATGCCGCCGACATTCATGATGTTGCCGGCGAGGATGAAGAAGGGAATGGCAAGCAGCGAATAGGAATCGGCGCCGATCAGCGCCCGCTGCACGAACACCGAATAGGGCAGCGTCGGGTGGTTGGCGATGGTCATCACCGCCGCCAGCGCCATGGCGAAGGCGATCGGCAGGCCGAGCAGCATCATCACGGCAAAGGAGAGCATCAGAACGCCGGCCATGCGATGGTCTCCCTTGGAGCGTCTGCAGGCGCGGTCGGTTCGACCCGCGAGACGAAAACGGCAACAAATACCAGCGCTCCTGATCCCGGATTGGACCCTCGGAGCGCCCTAGAGATGGACGTCGCCGAACGGGTCGCGTTTGGCCGGGTCCAACAGCTTTTCGATCCAGAACACGATCATCAGCGCGGCGCAGAAGGGCGCGGCGAAATAGAAGGAGGCAGGGCTGATCTCGAGCGCGCCGAAGGTCTGGCCCAGCGTGCCGATCGAAATCTGCAGCCCGAAGCCGAGCATCAGCAGCGCCAGCAGCAGGACGAGCCCTTGATTGGTCCAGAAGACGAAAGTCTGCAGCCGCCTGGGCAGCAGCAGCACGAACATGTCGATCGCGATGTGCAGCATGTTGCGGTAGAGTACAGCCGCGCCGGCAAAGACCGACCAGACGAAGAGGATGCGGCAGACCTGCTCGGTCCAGGACAGCGGCCGGTCGAGGCCGTAGCGGTACCAGACCGCGGCGATGGTGATCAGGACGATCGCTGCAATGGAGGCGCCGACAATGGCGCGGGCCGTCCATTCGCAGAGATCGCAGAGTCTGCGCCACAGCGCAGGCAGGCCGGTCGAGGGCAGCATGGCGTTCCCGTCAGGAGAGGGGCGGGCGCCGGACCCGTGCCGGGCCCGGCGACGACGGCGCGGCTCAGGCGATCGTCTTGATCCGATCGACCCATTTCTTCACATGGGCGAATTCGGTCTCCATTCCCTCGAGCGTCTTGCGGAAGGCGTCCTTGTCGACATCGTTGATCGCGATGTTCTTGGCCTTGACCAAAGCGAGGATGCGGTCGTCATCGGCGATGACTTTCGGCCGCAGCGTATCTTCCATGTCGCGGGCGGCCTGGACGAGCGCCTTGCGCTGCTCGTCATTGACTCCGCGGAAGCTCGCCTCCGAAATCACGATCATGTTGTCCTGCATCATGTGCTCGGTCAGCGCGAGGTTCTTGTTCACGTCGAAGATGCCGCCATTGAAGGTCAGCGCCATCGGGTTCTCCTGGCCCTCGATCACGCCCGACTTCAGCGCCTGGAACACTTCCGGCCAGGCCAGCGGCGTCGGCGAGGCGCCGAAACGCTCGAAGGTCCGGCGCCACATGGTGGTCTCCGGCACGCGGATCTTGAAGCCCTTGAGATCGGCAGGGGTCTTGACCACCCGGCTGGAGGAGAGCTGGCGCGGCATGCGCGGGATTGCGCCCAGCGGCCGCAGCTTGGCCTGCGCGGCGACGTCGTCGCCATATTCGGCCATGATCGCGGTCATGACCTTGTCCTTGTGGGCGACGTTCTTGAACAGATAGGGGTAGGTGAAGACCTCGGCCGGCTTGTACCAGCCGGCGAGCAGGGCGGCGCCCGGCGTCGCCACATGGATCGATCCCTGCAGCAGCCCCTCGACATTCTCGCGTTCGCCGCCAAGCGCCCCGGCATGGTGGGAGGCGATGTCGATCTGGCCCTTGGTGAGCTCCTTCACCCGGCCGGCGAAGACATCGAGACTCTGGGCGATGAAGTCGGTCTGCGGGGTAGCCGAGGCCCCGATCCATTTCAGTTGCTGGGCGCGCAGGATGCCGGGCATCGCTATGACGCCGGCGCCCAGCGCCGCCCCGGCGAGAAGTCCGCGGCGGGTCGGCTGGTCGATTTTGCTCTTGCTCATGATGTCCTCCCTGGACGTTGTGGCCGGCCGGTTATTCCCGGGCTCTGACCGCTCTGCGCTTTTCGTAGGCTGGGGCGGCTCAGCCCCGGAAGTGATCCTCCATCTCGCGACGCACCTTGACCGCCGCGTCATCGGCGTCGAAGGCGACATCGGTCCATTTCAGCCTCTGGCCCTGCGCGATATCGTGCTTGAGCTTGACGCGATGGGCGAGGCCGAGCGGCAAATAGCCTTCCGCCAGCGAGGTCTTGGCGGGCGTCTGCTTGCCCCAGACGCAGAACCCACCCTCGCCATCCAGCATCTCCCCGGCTTTGAGATCGCGCTTGGCGGTGGCGACGACATCCGAATTGAAGCAGATCGGCGCGCCGGTCGGCTCATGGCGCAGCGCAGCCGACGCAACCGATATGCCGAGCTCCAGGCCGATCATGTGGATCGGGCGGTAGAGGCAGGAATAGCGGCCGCTCTTGTCGGGCAGCATCGAATATTCGCGGAAGCACTCCTCGCTATAAGCGCTGTCGGATTCGAAGACGACATAGGTGCCCATCACCAGGCTGTGCGGGACGTCCGTGCCGTCGCGATAGACCGAGGAGGTGACCTCGGTGACGCCGGCCCGCTCCAGCACGCCGCCATCGGCCTTGGGCTTGCAGATCTCGGCATGTTCGAAGCGGGTCGCCGGCGGGAATGAGAGGCCTTCCGCCTGCGATTCAAGCCCGGTCGCGTTGCAGACGGCTGTCATCTCGATGCCGGATTTGGTGCCGTCGACGAAGGAGTTGAACATCTTCGGATTGATCGAATTGCGATCCTTGATCTTCATGTACTTGTCGAGGATGTCCCAGACCGTATCCGGCGTGGACTGGTGATAGGTCGGGTGGTAGCGCGTGCCCTTGCCGGCGGAGACGACGCGGAAGCCCGATGCGCGGGCCCAGTCGACATGGTCGGCGATCAGGGCCGGCTGGTCGCCCCAGGCCAGCGAATAGACCACGCCGGCCTCTTTTGCCTTGCGGGCGAGCAGGGGCCCGGCGCAGGCGTCGGCCTCGACATTGACCATGACGATATGCTTGCCGTTGGCGATGGCGCGCAGGGCGAAGCGGATGCCGGCGCCGGGATCGCCCGTGGCCTCGATGACGACCTCGATCGCGGGATGGTCGATGAGCGAATCCGCATTCTCGGTGACAATCGTCGCGCCATTCTTCAGCGCATCACCGATCGAGGCGGCCGCGAACTGCTCCTCAGGCCAGCAGGCCAGCTTCAGCTGGGATCGGGCGCGGTCGGTGTTGAGATCGGCGACGCCGACGATGTGCATCCCGTCGGTGCTGCGCGCCTGGGACAGGAACATGGCGCCGAACTTGCCCGCGCCGATGATCGCGACGGTCACCGGCTTGCCCGCCGCTTTGCGTTCCAGAAGCAGTCTGTGCAGGTTCATGCGTCGTCTCTTTCCTCGCCTGGCCGATCGTCCCGATCGGCGTCTTTTCGGTTGAGGATGCGTCGCGTGAGAATGAGCGGCGCGCATGCGTCGCACGCCGCCTCGAGCGCATCGATCGACGCCCGATCCTCCCTACGGCCGCAGCTTCATTTGGTGAGCTGCATTCCTCATGCACCACGGGTATCATGGGCTTCGACCGTTCGAAAAACGAATAAGTTGGGTGTCATCGATGAGTAGGATTCACCTTTGATCGGCGGAATGCCGCCGCTGCAATGGCTCCAGACCTTCCGCGCCGTGATGGAGGCGGGGAGTTTTGCCGGCGCCGCGAAGCTGCTGAACCTGACGCCTTCGGCGATCAGCCACCAGATGCGGGCGCTGGAGGGCATGCTGGGGCGCCAGCTCTTCCTGCGCGTGCGGCGCAGCGTCGTGCCGACGGAAGAGGCGCTGACCTATTCGGCCTCGATCGGCGAGAGTTTCGCCCGGTTGATGACGGCCACGATCCGCGTCGCCTCGGGCGCCGGGGTTCGCCGACTGCCGATCCATGCCTCGCCGAGCTTCGCGACGCTCTGGCTGATGCCGCGGCTCGGCCAGTTCCTGCGCGAGCATCCCAGCATCGACGTGGCGCTCTTCGCCAGCCATGAGCCGGCGCGGCTTGGGCAGGATGGCATCCTGATCGACATTCAATATGCGCGGCCGGTGCCGGAAGATTGCGAGGCGGTCGCCCTGGGCGAGGAGCTGATCGTGCCCCTCGCCAGTCCCGCCTTCCAGGCCGCCCATGGCCTCGAGGCGCCCGGCGACATAGCCCGCCTGCCGCTGATCCAGTCGCTGCGCTGCGTCGTGCCATGGGACCAATGGGCCGCGCGCTATGCCCCTTTCGTTCCGCTGAGCCCGCGCGGGCTGCAATTCGACCGCGCTCATCTCGCGCTGGCTGCGGCGGTGGACGGGCTTGGGCTGGCGCTGGAATCGACGTTGCAGGCGCGCGATCTGCTGGCCGCCGGCGCGCTGGTCATGCCGTTCGGAGCGCGCGGCATCAGCGTCGTCGCGCACCGCCTGATCTATCGGCGCGCCGAGAGCGCCAATCCCGAGATCCAGGCCTTCGTCGAATGGCTGATGCGCGAGATCGTGCAAAAACCGGGCGCGCCCGGCTGATCGCCGAGGGGCGCTAACAGGGCGGATGCCGCATCGGCGCGCGTTACGGCGTCAGGCTCGGCCAGTTCGCGTCGGCCCGGGCGATATAGGTCCGTGGTTTCGCCAGCCAGGTTTTGCGCACGCCGAGGTCGTAGTTCAGGTAGAGCCTGCCCTCGACGATCGACCAGGCCTCGGGCTCGGTCTTGACGAGATAGCCGCGGGAGGCGCCGTAAGCGCAGAAGCCGCCATAGGCCGGTAGGTAGCGCTGCGGGTCGGCCTCGAACAGCGCCTTGTGCTCGGCGCTGGCGAAGCGCCAGCTGGCGCCGCCATGGCTCGTCGCGAATTCCGGCTTGCCGAGCCGTGGTCCTCCGTCGCGGAAATAGGCGACCGGATCGTAGCCGGCGATCGCGAGCCTGTCCCGCGAGCCCAGCGTGTTGACCGGGCGCGGCGCATCGGCCTGGGCGGCGGGCGCGGCAAGCGCCGCGCCGGCCAGCATGATGAATCGGCGTCTGTCGAGCATGGCGTTGCTCCCTTTCATGGCGCCGCTCAGGCGCTGCGGGCTTCCAGGGTCTCGAAAACATAGGCGGCGAGATAGCCGTAGATCGCGTGGCCGACGAGGCTCATGACCGATAGGCGCGGCA
>JBKBRD010000181.1:0-6649 GCA_046292405.1 Allobosea sp.
ACGGGCTCGTGCGGCGTATCGTCAACAAGGCTCTTTTGGCCGCGGACATGCCGCTGATCGGCGCCGCGCGACCCGAACTTGGGGCGCAGGTACGCATTCTGATCGAAGGACGATATGTCGTCATCTACGAGCCGCAAGCTGACGGCGTAGCCATCATCGCGGTGGTTCACGGCATGCGTGATCCCGATAACTGGTTGAACTGACCGGGAGACACGGCGCGGGACCATCCCCGGATGGCGATGGCCGCGCCAGCGGCGATCTCCGCTCAATCCTCGTCGTCTTCGTCGACCGGGCGCTTCAGCTGCTTGAGCTTGGCGAAGACGGAATCGACGTCGATCGCCGCCTCTTCCTCGCGCTTGGGCTTGCTCATATCCGCGAAGGTCTGGCTCAGCGCCGGGGCGGCCGGAGCGGTGGTCTCTTCCGCCGACAGCAGGGTCGAGCCCATTTCCGGCATGTTGGCCGGGCGATCCTTGGCGGCGCGGCCGACTTCGAGGTCGAGGTCGATCTGCGAGCACAGGCCGAGGCTGACCGGGTCGATCGGGGTCAGGGTCTGGGCGTTCCAATGGGTGCGGTCGCGGATCTGCGCGATGGTCGATTTGGTCGTGCCGATCAGGCGGATGATCTGCGCGTCCTTGAGTTCGGGGTGATTGCGCAGCAGCCAGAGAATGGCGTTGGGGCGGTCCTGGCGCTTCGACACCGGGGTGTAGCGCGGGCCCTTGGCCTTCTTGATCTCGGGCACCTTCACCTTGCGCTCGGCGAGCTTGAGGTGATGGGCCGGGTTCTTGGCGGCGCGCTCCAGCTCCTCGCGGGTGAGCTGGCCCGAGGTGATCGGATCCATGCCCTTGATGCCGGCGGCGACTTCGCCATCGGCGATGCCACGCACCTCCAGCGGGTGGAGTTTGCAGAACTCGGCGATCTGCTCGAAGGTCAGGGAGGTGTTCTCGACCAGCCAGACCGCGGTGGCTTTCGGCATCAGCGGGGGTTGTGACACGGGACAGTCTCCAGGATCTCGACGGAACCGCCGGCAGGCAAGCGGCGCGGACAAAAGCTCTCATGCGCAGACCGGCCTTCCCGGCCGGCCATCCAAATCATCGACGATGAACAGGATACCCGGCCTTATAGGGAATGCCGCGGCGGGTGTCCATGGAAAGCGTCGGCCATTCCGTGACAACCGTTGTCTGCCGGCTCGGATCCTCAGTCGCCTGTCGTCAGCACGATCTTGCCGATATGGGCGTTGCTCTCCATCAGCGCATGGGCTGCGGCGGCCTGCGCCAGCGGGAAGGTCTTGAACATCACCGGCTTGCAGCGCCCGGCCTCGATCAATGGCCAGACCTTGGCCTGCAGCTCGGCCGCAATCGCCGCCTTTTCCGCAATGGTGCGCGGGCGCAGGGTCGAGCCGGTATGGGTCAGCCGCTTCATCATCAGGCGGCGGAAATCGACCTCGGCCTTGGGCCCGTTGAGGAAGGCGATCTGGACGATGCGGCCGCTCTCGGCGGCGGCGTCGTAATTGCGGCTGATATAGTCGCCGCCGACCATGTCGAGGATCAGGTCGACGCCGCGACCGCCGGTCGCCGCCTTGGCTCCCGCGACGAAGTCCTCGTCGCGGTAGTTGATCGCGTGATCGGCGCCGAGATCGCGGCAGGCCTGGCACTTTTCTGGCGAGCCTGCGGTCGCTATGACGGTCGCGCCGAAAGCCTTGGCGAGCTGGATCGCGGTGGTGCCGATCCCCGAGGTCCCGCCATGGACCATGAAGCTTTCGCCCGACTGCAGCCGCCCCCGCTGGAAGACATTGGTCCAGACGGTGAAATAGGTCTCGGGGATCGCCGCCGCCTCCAGCAGCGACAGGCCTTTGGGCACTGGCAGGGCGTTGCTCTCATGCACGACGGCGTATTGGGCGTAGCCGCCGCCGGCAACGAGCCCGCACAGCGTGTCCCCCACCGCGAAGCGCGTCGCGCCTGCGCCGAGCGCCACGACGGTCCCGGCGATTTCGAGCCCGGGAATGTCCGAGGCCCCGGCGGGCGGCGCATAGCCGCCCATGCGCTGCAGCACGTCGGGGCGGTTGACGCCGGCAGCCGCGACCTTGACCAGAACCTCGCCGGGGCCGGGCTGCGGCACGGGCCGCGTCTGCGCCTGCAGGACCTCCGGCCCTCCGGGGGTGTCGAAGCCGATGGCGGTCATGGTCGCGGGCAGGGTGGTCATGGGCGATGTCATCCTTGATCGGACGGCGCAGGGGGTTAGTTTGCCGCCTCTATCGGAAACCGAATGTGAGGCAGCCATGTCGATCTTTCCAGAGGATGACCGTCCGAAGCCGCAACGCGTCCACGAGATCGGGCAGGATCTCTCCGCGCTCTCGCTGGCCGAGATCGAGCTGCGCATTGTGGCGCTGAAGCAGGAGATCGCCAGGCTGGAGCAGGCGCGCATCGCCAAATCGGCTTCGCGTTCGGCCGCCGACTCGTTTTTTCGCAAGCCGGAATGAGACAGCCGGGCGGCGGAGGATTAACCCGCCCTTAACGATTCCAAAGTATGAATCGCATCATCCAGTTTGTCTGGATGTCGAGTGGCTCCTGCCCACTCTGTTTGACGCCTCCCTGTTGACCTTCGAGCCGCCCTTGGGCGGCTCTTTTTTTGGCCTCAGTCGGTCGCGCCGCGCCGCGGAAGCGAAGATCCTCGCGCCCGCCCTATTTCCGCCGCACCTGTGTATCGCCGTTAAGGTTAACGCGATCTTACCGAAGCGGTTGTCCGCCAACGGCGCTATCCTTGCGACAGGGCGATACGAAATCCCGCTGTGTCCCATCACTGCGCGGAGCTGTATCGAAGAGGGACGACGCCATGAACGATGCGCTGATGCTGGACAGCCGGAGCGATGAGGGGGCGATCTCGTTTGCCCGCGGTTTCGTCAAGTCGGACGCCTTCATGGGGCTGTTCCGCGAGGGTATGGGGCTGGTCGAGCAGACCGCGAATTACCTCGACGGGGAAGGCCGCGCCGAATCGGCGGCGCTGCAGCGCCAGGTGGCCCTGAACTACGCCACCGAGAGCATGCGCCTCACCACCCGCCTGATGCAGATCGCCTCCTGGCTGCTGGTGCAGCGGGCCGTGGCGGAAGGCGAGATGACCATCGAGCAGGCGCAGGCCGAGAACAGTAAGATGCGCGTCGGCGAGGCGATGGCCTGCCTGTCGCCTGCGGAAAGCGAGATGCTGCCGCATGGGCTGCGGGAGCTGATGGACCATTCCCTGCGCCTGCAGGACCGGATCCGCCATCTCGAAGGCTTGATGTCGGGCGAGACGCGCGACAGTCAGCGCGCCAACCCGGTTCAGGACCAGCTTGCCAGCCTGCAGGCGCGGCTCGGCCTCTCTCTCTGAGCCTGCGGGCGCGTGCGGCCGCGACCTATCGCCGCCTGAAACGCAAAAACGCCCGGCCGCGAGGCCGGGCGTTTTCGTTGATCTGGATCATGGGCGATCGATGCGATCGCCGTCAGATCACTTCTTCCCGAGTGCGCTCAGGGCGCCGAAGCGCGAATTGAAGCGCGAAACGCGGCCGCCGCGATCGAGCAGCTGCTGCGAGCCGCCGGTCCAGGCCGGGTGGGTCGAGGGGTCGATGTCGAGGTTGAGGGTGTCGCCCTCCTTGCCGAGCGTCGAACGGGTGAAGTATTCCGTGCCATCGGTCATGACGACCTTGATGGTGTGGTAGTCGGGATGGATGCCGGTCTTCATGGCGAAATCCTTAAAGTCGCTAGGGGGCGCGGTCGTTCACCAGGCAGAGCTGGCCGGCCCGTCGAAGAATTCGTATGAGCCTGTCTGTGAAGTCGCGTGCCCATAGCGCAGCCGAGCCGACAGCGCAAGCATGACAGGACAGGCAGAGTGGCCGAAGCCGAGACGATTAAGACCAAGACACGGCCCGATTTCAGTTCGCTCCGTTCCTTCTGGCCCTATGCCGCGCGGCAGAAGGGGCGCATTGCGCTGGCGCTGCTCGCCCTGCTGATCGCGTCGGGAGCGACGCTGACCCTGCCTCTGGCGGTGCGGCGCGTGATCGATGTCGGCTTTTCCGGCGGCGAGCAACAATTGGCCAACAGCTATTTCATCCTGCTGATCGGCGTCGTCGCCGTGCTGGCGCTGGCGAGTTCGGCGCGATTCTATCTGGTGATGACCGTCGGCGAGCGGATCGTCTCCGATCTCCGCAGCGACGTGTTCCGGCATCTGACCCGGCTCGAGCCCGCCTTCTTCGATTCCAGCCGCGCCGGCGACCTCGTTTCGCGCCTCACCGCCGACACGACGCAGATCAAGTCGACTTTCGGCTCCACGGCCTCGATCGCGCTGCGCAACGTCATCATGACGATCGGCGCGCTCGGCCTGATGGTGGCCACCAGCCCGCAGCTCTCGGCCATCGTCATCGGCGCCATCCCGCTGATCGTGATCCCGCTCGTCCTGTCAGGGCGCTCGGTGCGCCGGCGGGCGCGGGCGGCGCAGGACCGGCTGGCGGACGCCTCCGCCTTCGCGGCGGAGGCCGTCGGCGCGATCCGCACCATGCAGTCTTTCGGCGCATCGCGCGAGACGGCGGAGCGTTTCGCATCCGTCTCCGACGAGGCCTACGACGCCTCGCGCGCCGCCACCGCCTCGCGGGCGCTGCTTTCCGGCGTCGCGATCTTCCTGGTCAGCGCCAGCGTCGTCTGGGTGCTCTGGACCGGCGCCACCGAAGTCTTCGAGGGGCGCATGACCGGGGGGCGGTTGTCGCAGTTCATCCTCTATGCCGTGCTCGCATCGAGCTCGCTCGGCCAGCTCTCGGAGGTCTATAGCGAGATCTCGGCGGCGGCGGGCGCGGCCGGGCGTCTCGGCGAAATCCTGGCGACGCAGCCGGCCATCGCAGCGCCTGCCAATCCCCGCCCGATGCCGGAGCCGCCGCGCGGCGAGCTCACATTCGAGGAGGTGTCCTTCGCCTATCCCAGCCGCACCGGAGCGGCGCTGTCGGCGCTCAGCTTTTCGGTCAGCCCGGGGGAGCGGGTCGCGATCGTCGGACCTTCGGGAGCGGGCAAGAGCACGGTGCTGCAGCTGGCGCTGCGCTTCTACGACCCCCAGGCCGGGCGGGTGCTGGTCGATGGCGTCGCCGGCCCGGAGGTCGATCCGGAAGCCTGGCGCGCGCGCTTCGCGCTGGTGCCGCAGGAGCCGACCGTCTTTGGCGTCTCGGTGCGCGACAACATCGCCTATGGCCGCCCCGGCGCCACGCTCGCCGAGGTCGAGGAGGCCGCGCGCCTGGCCGCCGCCGACGGCTTCATCCGCGCCTTGCCGCAGGGCTACGACACCGTGGTGGGCGAACGCGGGGTGACGCTATCGGGCGGGCAGCGGCAGCGGCTGGCGATCGCGCGGGCGGTTCTCAAGGACGCGCCGATCCTGTTGCTGGACGAGGCGACGAGCGCGCTCGATTCCGAAAGCGAGCGCGCCGTTCAGGATGCGCTGGACCGGCTGATGCAGGGGCGCACGACGCTGGTGGTGGCGCATCGTCTCGCCACCATCCTCTCGGCCGACCGCATTCTGGTGATGGATGAGGGCAGGGTGGTCGAGGAAGGGACTCATGCCGAGCTCAAGGCGCGCGGCGGGCTCTATGCGCGGCTTGCGGCGCTGCAGTTCTCGTTGGAGGCGGCCTGAGGTCAGACCGCCAGGCGTAAAGCCTGGTCTCGCCGCGGCTGCAGCAAGGCGCAGGCCGCCTCGGGCGGGATGGCGGGAGCGAAGAGAAAGCCCTGGCCGAGATGGCAGCCCAGCGCGCGCAGGGTCTCGAACTGTTCGTCGCTCTCGATGCCTTCGGCGACGATGTCCATGCCGAGGCTTTCGCCAAGCCTCAGGATCGTCTCGAGGATCGCGCGGTCCTGCGCCGAGTGCAGGAAGCGCTGCACGAAGGACCGGTCGATCTTGATGACGTCGATCGGATAAGTGCGCAGATGCACCAGCGAAGCGTGGCCGGTGCCGAAATCATCGAGCGCGACGCGCACGCCGCTGCTCTGCAGACGTTCGAGGATGCGCTGGACCGTGCCCTTCTCCTGGTCGAGGAAGACGCCTTCCGTGACCTCGACCTCGATCATCCGCGCAGCCAGCCCGAGTTCCGCCATGCGTGCGATCAGGGCCTCTGCAAAATCCGGGTCGAGCAGCTGGGCCGCGCTCAGGTTCATGGCGATATGGCCGAAGTCGAGTCCGGCGGCGTTCCATTGAGCGGCCTGCAACAACGCCTGCTCGACAACGAAGCGACCAAGCCGCGCCGATAGTTCGGGATCCTCGAAAGCCGATTGGAATGCCCCGGCCGAGACCACCTCCCCGCCCGGCCGCCGCCAGCGCAGCAGCGCTTCGAACCCGGCATGGCCGCCATCGCCGAGGTAGCGTTTGGGCTGGTAGAACAGCGCCAGCTCGTCCTGCCCGAGCGCGCGGGCGATGTTGCGCACGGTTTCGAAGCGCTGGTCGCTGTCGCGCTTCATCTGCGGGTCGAACAGGCGGGAGGTGTTCTTGCCGCCGGCCTTGGCGGCGTAAAGCGCGATATCGGCCTGCGTGAACAGCTCGGCCGGATTGTCGCGGCGGGCGGTCTCCGGAATGGCGATGCCGATCGAGGCCCCGATGCGGAAGGAATATTCGCCCCACAGCACCGGCGGGCTCAGGGCCTGCAGCATGGCCT
>JBKBRD010000182.1:0-6641 GCA_046292405.1 Allobosea sp.
CAGGCGCCGCAATCGCCTTCCGCGCAGCCTTCCTTGCTGCCGGTCATGCGCTTGTCGAGCCGCAGCCAGTCCAGCACGGTCAGCGTCGGATCGCAGGCGGCGATCTCGATCAGCTCGTCGCCGAGGATGAAGCGCAGGGTTTTACGCATGGGCCCGCGTCCAAATCATGCCTCCAGATTAGGCATGATCCAGGCTTGGCCGAAAGCATTGATTTGGTGCAGATATGATCTGATTTTGGGCCGGAGCCGCAGCCATTGAGCGAAAGCACAGCGATCAAGGCCCTTCGCGGCCGTTTGCTCTGGTTCGTCGACGATCCTGAGACCGCCGGCGGCGCAGCCCATCGCTATGTCGCCGACGGGCTGCTGGTCATCGAAAACGGTCATATCGCGGCGGCGGGCGAGGCGTCCGCGCTGCTGCCGCAACTGGCGCACGACATCCCGGTGATCGATCACAGGCCGCATCTCATCATGCCCGGCTTCATCGATGCGCATCTTCACCTGCCGCAGACGCAAGTGATCGCCTCCTATGGCGCCCAGCTGATCGAGTGGCTCAACAAATACACGTTCGTCGAAGAGCAGAAATCCGCCGATCCGGCCCATGCCGACAGGCTCGCGCGCTTCTTCCTCAACGAGCTGCTGGCCAGCGGGACGACGACGGCGAGCGTCTATGGCTCGGTGCACCCGGTCTCGGTCGAGGCGCTGTTTGGCCACGCGCAACGGCTCAATGCGCGCGTGATCGCCGGCAAGGTGATGATGGACCGCAACGCCCCGGCCGCGCTCACCGACACCGCCGAGACCGGCTATGCCGAGAGCAAGGCGCTCATCGCGCGCTGGCACGGAAAGCAGCGGCTGCTCTATGCGGTGACGCCGCGCTTCGCCATCACCTCCAGCCCGGCCCAGCTTGCGGCTGCCGGCCGCCTCGCCGCCGAGCATCCCGACTGCCACATCCAGACCCATATCAACGAGAACCTCGCCGAGATCGCCTTCACTCGCGAGCTTTATCCCGACGCCGTCGATTATGCCGGGGTCTACGAGGCTTACGGCCTGCTGCGCGCCAACAGCCTGATGGGCCATTGCATTCATATGCAGGACCGGGAATGGGCCGCCTTCGCGGCGGCGCAGGCGGTGGCGGTGTTCTGCCCGACCTCGAACCTGTTCCTGGGATCTGGCCTGTTCGACTGGGCGCGGGCGCGGCGCGAGGGGGTGAGGGTGGCGCTCGCCAGCGATATCGGCGGCGGCACCTCCTATTCGATGCTGCGCACGCTGGCCGAGGCCTACAAGGTCCTGCAGTTGCAAGGGCAGACGCTCTCGGCCTTCGCCGCCTTGCATGCGATCACCCGCGGCAACGCGCTGGCGCTCGGCCTGGAGGCGCGGATCGGCTCGTTCGAGCCGGGGCGCGAGGCCGATCTCGTCGTGCTCGACACCGCCGCGAGCCGCGCCATGGCGCACCGGCTGGAAACGGCGCGCGACCTCGCCGAGGAGCTGTTCGTGCTGGTGACGCTCGGCGACGAGCGCAACGTCGCCGCGACCTATCTGATGGGCGAGCGGGTTACCGTCGCCTGACCGCTCAGCCCAGCGCGCCGCCCTTGCGGGCGAACTCGAGGTAGATTTCGCGCAGACGGATGGCGGCCGGGCCGGGAGCGCCGTTGTGGATGGTGTGGCCGTCGATCGCGACCACCGGCATCACCAGGCTGGTGGCGGAGGTGATGAAGGCCTCTTCCGCGTCCAGCGCCTCCGACAGCGTGAACTCGCGCTCCTCGAAGGCGTATCCGCTCTCCTGGATGAAGGCGAGCACGGCCTGCCGAGTGATGCCGGGCAGCACCTTCTGCGAGAGCGGGCGGGAAATCAGCGTCTTGCCCTTGACGATCCAGGCGGTGGAAGAGCCGCCTTCGGTGACGACGTCGCCTTCCAGCATCCAGGCTTCGGCCGCGCCATTCTCGGCCGCATGCTGCTTCGCCAGCACTTGCGCCAGCAGGCCGACGCTCTTGATGTCGCGTCGCGCCCAGCGGATGTCTTGGCAGGAGACGACCTTGATGCCGGTCTTGGCGGCGGGGGCCGTGGTCATGTTGCGCGCCTGGGTGAACATCACCAGCGTCGGCTTGGCGTCCTTCGGGAAGGGGAAATCGCGGTCGGCCGCGCCGCGCGTCACCTGCAGATAGACGCCGCCCTCGTCGAGCCCGTTGCGGGCGATGAGTTCCTGATGGATGCCGATGAGTTCGGCGCGAGACCAGGGCAGCGCCAGCCGGATTTCGCCGCAGGAGCGCTCCAGCCGCGCCAGATGCGCCTCGCAATCGACGAGCTTGCCGCCGATCACCGCCGAAACCTCATAAATCCCGTCCGCGAAGACGAAGCCGCGGTCGAAAATGGAAATGCGCGCGTCCTCCTCGGGAAGGTAGTCGCCATTGACATAGACGATGCGGCTCATGGGTCGGTCTCGTTCTGCGCAGAAAAAGGGGCTTCCTTCCTAGCCGAGCCGCAGGAGCGAGGCGAGTGGCAAAGCCGGCTTGCGGATCGGCGTCCGGCGCAACACTAATGCGGCGGGAATCGGCCCGGAAGCGCCGGATCGAGACGAGGAGACGCCATGACCAAGCCTGACCGCATGCCCCCGCTGACCGAAGCCGAGCAGACGCCCGCGCAGCGGCAGGCTTCGGAGGTGTTCAAGACCATTCGCGATCAGCCGGTTTTCGGCCCCTTCGTGCCGCTGCATCGCAGCCCCGATCTCATGCTGCGACTGGCCCCGATCGGCGATTTCATGCGCAAGGAGCTGGTCTTCGGCGTGCGTCTCGCCGAAATCGCCATTCTGTTCACGGCGCGCCGTTACGACCAGCCGGTGGAATGGGCGATTCATGCCGAGATCGCAGCCCGCGCCGGCCTTCCCGCTCACGTGATCGCCGCCTTGGCGCAGGACCGCCGCCCGGACCAGATGACGGCGGATGAGGCGCTGGTCTGGGATTGCGTCGCCGAGATCGACCGCAGCAAGCGGCTTTGCGATGCGAGTTACGAGGCGCTTTGCGCCCGCTTCGGGGAGCAGGGCGTGGTCGAGCTCGCGGCCCTGATGGGCTATTACCAGCTGCTGGCGACCGTGATGAATTGCGCCAGGACGCAGGCTCCGCCCGGCCCGGACTTGCCGCGCCAGCGCTAAGCGGCTTTTCGGCCGAGCTCTCGTCCTTGAGCCCTCATCCTGAGGAGCCGCGGAACGCGGCGTCTCGAAGGATGCTCCAGCTCGCTCGGAGCCTCCTGGACCCTCCTTCGAGACGCGCCTGCGGCGCTCCTCGCGGCGAGGGCTGTCGATGCGGCGCGCGACTGAGGCTCTTGCCTCGCGCCCGCCGCAGGGGGCTGGTCAATCTGCTGTCGCGGCCCTAGCTTCGCGTCGGAAACGAATAAGGGCCACAGAGCGGCAGCAAGCCCGCCGAGGCCCGCAAGGGGAGAATTTTCATGTTCGACAAGGGATTGCGGCGGCGCGAGCTCGTCCTCGGGCTCGGCGCCGCGCTGATTGCGCCGCGCATGGCCTTCGCCCAGGCCGGGCCGATCAAGCTCGTCGCGCCATTTCCGCCCGGCGGCTCGGTGGATGCGATCTCGCGCCTCGTCCAGCCCGGCCTGCAGCAGCGCCTGGGCGCCACCGTCATCGTCGAGAACAGGCCCGGCGGCTCGGGCTCCATCGGCGCCAACGCCGTCGCCAAGGCCGCGCCGGACGGGCAAAGCTGGCTGATGGTCTTCGACACCCATGCCGTGAACCCGGCGCTCCTGCCGAGCCTGCCCTTCGACACGGTGAAGGATCTCGAGCCGGTCGAGCTGCTGGGGACGGCGCCGATGGTGCTGGCCTGCCATCAATCGCGCCCGTTCAAGACGCTGGCCGACGTCATTGCCGGCGCCAAGGCCGCGCCCGGCAAGCTGACCTATGCGACCATTGGCAATGGCAGCCTCGGCCATCTCGCCATGGTGCTGCTCGGCAAGCGCGCCGGCGTCCAGTTGACCCATGTGCCCTATCGCGGCGGCGGTCCGGCCGTGAACGATGCGGTCGGCGGCCATGTCGATCTGATCATCGGCTCGGCGGCTTTATTGGCCCCGCAGGTGGCCGGCGGCGCGCTGCGCCCGCTCGTCCAGACCGCGGCCAAGCGCATCAGCACCATGCCCGAGGTGCCGACCGTGGTCGAAAGCGGCTATGACGGCTTCACTGCCGACGCCTGGTGGGGCGTCTTCGCGCCCGCCGGCACGCCCAAGCCGATCATCGACAAGTTCCGCGCCGCCCTCGTCGAGACCGTCCGCGATCCCGTCATCACCCAACGCCTGGTCGAGCAGCAGCAGGTGACGATCTCGCTGCAGGGCGGCGAGGCCTTCCGCAGCTTCTTCGCCGAGCAGATGCGGATCTGGGGCGCGGTGGTGAAGGAAAACGGCATCAAGCCCGACTGATGCGCCCAGCCGCAAGGACCAGCCCATGAGCCGCCCCATCGTCGTCGTTCTCGACGACAGCCAGACTGTTGCCCGCGCCTCCGCCGACTGGTCGGCGCTCGAAGCGCGGGCGGATCTGCGCATCCTCAGCGAAGCCTTCGCCAGCGAAGACGCAGTGGCCGAGGCGCTCGCCGAAGCCGACATCGTCATTCCCATGCGCGAGCGCACGGTCTTCACCGGCTCGCTCCTGTCCCGGCTGCCCAGGCTCAGGCTGCTCGCCACCACCGGGCCGCGCACCTCGACGCTGGATATCGCGACCTGCACCGCCCGCGGCGTTCTCGTCACCAACACCGGCGGCTCGCAGGTCGGCGCCGCGACCGCCGAGCTCGCCTTCGCCCTGATCCTGGCCAGCGCCCGCAGCCTCGGCCGCGCCGACGCCATCATGCATGCCGGCGGCTGGCATCAGGGCGTGCCCCTGGGCGAGGTCGTCGCCGGCAAGCGGCTGGGGATCGTCGGGCTCGGCAAGCTCGGCCAGCGCGTCGCCCGCTATGCAAAAGCCTTCGAGATGGAGGTGGCGGCCTGGAGCCAGAATCTGACCGAGGAAACGGCGGCCGCGGCCGGCGTCCGCCGGGTCGAGAAGAACGAACTCTTCGCGACCAGCGACGTGATCTCGCTGCATCTGGTTCTGTCGGACAGGAGCCGCGGCGTCGTCGGCGAGGCGGAGCTTGCGGCGATGAAGCCCGGCGCCTGCCTCGTCAACACGGCGCGCGGGCCGCTGATCGCGGAACAGCCCTTCCTTGGGAAGCTCCGGGCCGGCGCGATCCGCGCCGCGCTCGACGTCTATGATCAGGAGCCGCTGCCAGCCGATCACCCGCTGCGCGGCCTGCCCAATGTCGTGCTGACCCCGCATCTCGGCTATTCCGCCGCCCCCGTCTTCGCCGAATATTACGGCGAGAGCGTCGAGAACGTGCTGGCCTATCTCGACGGCAAGCCGATCAGGGTCGTCAATCCCGAGGTGTTGAAGGCCCCGGCCGCCTGATGTCCCGCCCAGCGGGCTGCTTGTCGCCGGCTTCGCGCATTTGGCTCACGATAGCCGCAAGGCGGTTGCGATCGGAAGAAACAGGCTGGAGGGGCGGCTGGCGAAGGGCGTGAAGCCGAAATGCCGGTAGAACCTGGCCGCGACCTCGTCCTTCGCATCGACGATGATCGCGAAGACGGCTGGCTCCGCCTCGGCTGCGCGCCGCAGCGCATCGACGAGAAGAGCCGCGCCAAGACCGATCCCTCGACAATTGGTCTCGACGGCAAGCCGGCCAATCAGCGCAGCCGGCAGCAAGGGATAGCGCGGCAACCGCTTGGTTTGCGCAGCGGGCAAATCGGCCAGCGGGATGCTGGCGGCCGCGAGGGTATAGAACCCTGCGACCCGCGAGCTGTTCTCCGGCGATGCAACAAAGCAATTCGCGATGCGACGCCGAACATCCTGGCCCGCCTGCTTGTGAAGATAGCCGTCGAGTGCCGGATGTCCGCAGGAAAAGGCAAGGCGATCATGCTCGGGCGCGAGACGCCCGATGACGAACGGCCCTGTCACGGCGGCGACAGGATCAGGCGCTCGTGGCTGGCGCGCGCCCGCTGGAGGGCCGCGTTCGGTTCAGGCGGTTCTGACAGCGCCCGCGCCAAGGCGATCTGATCGTCGACCGCGAGCCGGATGATCTGGGCCTCCTCGATCGCCTTATGCGCCGCCTGCTGGGCTGCCGACACGACGAAGTCGCTGAGGCTGCGGCCCTGGATCTCGGCGGCGCGCTTCAGAACGGTCAGCGCCTCGGGCGAGAGGCGCGCTTCCAGACGTGTGGAACGGGCGGGGCGATTGCGCATCGGTGGTCTCCGGTGGGAATTGTACGGCGCGGAGCCGGACATCGCAATGCCCCTCGACTCCGCCGCTCCCGATCAGACCAGCTTCGCGCTCGTCTTCGCCCGCTCCTGCGCTTCCACCACGGCCACGGCGGTCATGTTGACCACGCCGCGCGCCGTCACCGAGCCGGTCAGGATATGCGCCGGTTTGGCCGCGCCGATCAGGATCGGGCCGACCGGCAGCGCGTCGGCCAGCACCTTCGCGAATTGATAGGCGATGTTGGCCGCGTCGAGATTGGGGAAGATCAGGACGTTCGCCACGCCCTTCAGCCGCGAGGAGGGCAGCACGCGCTCGCGCACCATCGCCACCAGCGCGGTGTCGGCCTCCATCTCGCCGTCGCATTCGAG
>JBKBRD010000183.1:0-6602 GCA_046292405.1 Allobosea sp.
TGAGCGCCGGCGCGGGCGGGCCAAACGGCCGGCCGGCGCCGGCAAACCCGTTTATCGATCCGCCGCACAGGATAGGCCCATGACCGAAGCCGTCATCGTCTCCACCGCCCGCACGCCGATCGGCAAGGCCCATCGCGGCGCCTTCAACCAGGTCAGGGGCGCCGACCTGGCCGCTCACGCCATCCGTCATGCGCTGGCGCGGGCGCAGGTCGAGCCCGAGGCGATCGAGGAGGTGGTGCTGGGCTGCGGCTATCCCGAGGCTGCGACGGGCGGCAATGTTGCGCGCCATGCCGCGCTCGTCGCCGGCATCCCGGTGCAGTCGGCGGGCGTCACCGTCAGCCGCTTCTGCGCCTCGGGGCTGGAGGCGATCGCCCATGCCGCGCGGCGGGTGGTTATGGATGGCGTGCCGGTCGCGGTCGGCGGCGGCGTCGAGTCGATATCGCTGGTGCAGCCAGTGGTGCGCCGCGAGCTGACGCAGAATGACTGGCTGATGGCGCATAAGCCGTCGATCTACACCTCGATGATCGAGACGGCGGACATCGTCGCCGAACGCTACGGGATTTCGCGCGAACGCCAGGACGCCTTCTCGCTGGAGAGCCAGCGCCGCACCGCGGCGGCCCAGCAGCGCCAGCTCTTTGCCGACGAGATCGTGCCGATGAGCGCGACCATGCTCGTCACCGACAAGGCGACGGGCGAGAGCCGGCAGGAGGCGGTGACGCTGAGCAAGGACGAGGGCAACCGGCCCGACACGACGCTGGAGGGGCTGCTCAAACTCAAGCCGGTGCGCGGCGAGGACAAGTTCGTCACGGCGGGCAATGCGAGCCAGCTCTCGGACGGCGCCTCGGCCAGCGTGGTGATGTCGGGAGAGGAGGCAGCGCGGCGCGGCCTGACCCCGCTCGGCATCTTTCGCGGCTTCGCTTCGGCCGGTTGCGAGCCTGACGAGATGGGCATCGGCCCGGTCTTCGCCGTGCCGCGCCTGCTGGAGCGCAACGGGCTGAAGGTCTCGGACATCGACCTCTGGGAGCTGAACGAGGCCTTCGCCTCGCAGTCGCTTTATTGCCGCGACACGCTCGGCATCGATCCGGAGAAGGTCAACGTCAATGGCGGCGCGATCGCCATCGGCCATCCTTTCGGCATGAGCGGGGCGCGGCTCGTCGGCCATGCGTTGCTCGAGGGCCGCCGCCGCAAGGCGCGCTATGCGGTGGTGACCATGTGCGTCGCCGGCGGCATGGGCTGCGCCGGGCTGTTCGAGATCAACCAGGGATAATCCCGATGGATCTGCGCTTCACCCCTGCGGAACTCGCCTTTCGCGACGAGGTGCGGCAGTTCTTCCGCACCGAGATCCCCGCCGAGATCCGCCGCAAGGTCTCGGAGGGACGCGGGCTGACGCGCGAGGATTACGTCACCTCCCAACGCATCCTCAACGCCAAGGGCTGGTGCGTGCCGCATTGGCCAAAGGAATGGGGCGGGCAGGACTGGACGCCGATCCAGCGCTACATCTTCACCGAGGAAATGCAGCTCGCCGCCGTGCCGCTGCCGCTGCAGTTCAACTGCTACATGGTCGGGCCGGTGATCGCCGCTTTCGGCTCGCAGGCGCAGAAGGAGACGCATCTCGCCCGCATCGCCAACCTCGACGAATGGTGGTGCCAGGGCTTTTCGGAGCCGGGCGCCGGCTCCGATCTCGCCTCGCTGAAGACGCGGGCGGTGCGCGAGGGCGACCATTACGTCGTCAACGGCCAGAAGACCTGGACCACGCTCGGCCATTATGCCGACTGGATCTTCTGCCTGGTGCGCACCGATCCGGCGGCCAAGAAGCAGGCCGGCATCTCCTTCCTCCTGATCGACATGAAGACGCCGGGCATCACGCTGCGCCCGATCATCACGTTGGAGGGGCGCCATGAGGTCAACGAGGTCTTCTTCGACAATGTGCGCGTGCCCGTCGAGAACCTGGTCGGCGAGGAGAACAAGGGCTGGGACTATGCGAAATTCCTGCTCGCCAATGAGCGCGCCGGCATCGCCCGCATCGGCCTGTCGAAAGAGCGCCTCAGCAGGATCAAGCGGCTGGCGCAGGCGATGCCGGCGGGCGAAGGCACGCTCTGGGACGATCGCGATTTCCGCGCGCGGCTGGCCGAGGTCGAGATCGAGCTCAAGGCGCTGGAGCTGACGCAGATGCGCGTCGTCGCGGCGCAGGGACGGCGCGATCCGGCCAGGCCCGATCCCGCCTCCTCGATCCTGAAGATCAAGGGCTCGCAGCTGCAGCAGGCGACGACCGAACTGCTGCTGGAGGTGGCGGGGCCCTTTGCACTGGCCGCCCCGGTGCGCGGCGCCGACCTCGCCAATGATTGGCCCTTCGACTTCGACTGGGCCGACGGCGCCGCCGCCAGTTATTTCAACAACCGCAAGGTCTCGATCTATGGCGGCTCGAACGAGATCCAGAAAAACATCATCGCCAAAGCGGTGCTGGGGTTGTGACGGCCGAGCGCGCCGCGCCGCCGCGGCAAGGATGATCTGATGGATTTCGACCTCTCTCCCGAGCAGACCCAGCTCAAGGACGGCGTTACGCGGCTGATGGCGGCGCGCTACGGCTCGCTCGAGGCGCGCAAGGCGCAAGGAAGCGGCCCCCACGGCTTCAGCGAGGAGGCTTGGTCACACTATGCCGCGATGGGCCTGCTCGGCATCCCCTTCACGGAAGACGAGGGCGGCTTCGGCGGCGGACCGGTCGAGACCATGCTGGTGATGGAGGCGCTGGGCAAAGGGCTGGCGCTGGAGCCCTATCTCGCGACTGTGGTGCTGGCAGGCGGCGCGATCCGGCTCGGCGGGTCGGCAGCGCTGAAGCAGCAAGTCATTCCCGGCATTGTCGCGGGCAGCGCGCGGTTGGCGCTGGCCTTCAGCGAAACGCAGTCGCGCTATGATCTGTTCGATGTCGGCGCCACAGCCCGGCGCGAAGGCGATGCCTATGTGCTGGACGGACGCAAGGCGGTGGTCATCAACGGCGACAGCGCGCAGCAGCTCGTGGTCAGCGCCCGCACCTCCGGCGGAAGGCGCGACCGCGACGGGATCAGCCTGTTCCTGATCCCGGCCGACGCCGAAGGCGTCAGCCGCCACGGCTATGCGACGCAGGATGGCGGCAGGGCGGCGGAGATCCAGTTTTCAGAGGTGAGGGTCGGAGCTGATGCTTTGATCGGGCAGGAGGGGCAGGGCCTGCCGATTCTCGAGCGGGTGGCGGAGCAC
This sequence comes from Allobosea sp., assembly GCA_046292405.1. Taxonomy (GTDB): domain Bacteria; phylum Pseudomonadota; class Alphaproteobacteria; order Rhizobiales; family Beijerinckiaceae; genus Allobosea. The sequence continues at coordinate 3,232 of JBKBRD010000183.1, forward strand.
GCCGTAGCGGCGCTGGCGGCGGAGGCCGTCGGGATCATGGAAGCGCTGCACGGGCTCACGGTCGAGTATCTCAAGACCCGCCAGCAATTCGGCGCGCCGATCGGCCAGTTCCAGGTGCTGCAGCACAGGGCGGTCGACATGCTGATCGCGCTCGAACAGGCGCGCTCGATGGCGTTCTATGCGGCGATGATGGTCGAGCATGACGATGCGCAGGAGCGGGCGGCGGCGCTGTCGGCGGTGAAGGTGCAGATCAACCGGTCCTGCCGCCTGGTCGGGCAGGAAGCGGTGCAGCTGCATGGCGGCATCGGCATGACGATGGAATATCTCGGCGCGCATTACTTCAAGCGCCTGACGATGATCGAGAGCCTGTTCGGCGACACGCCGCATCATCTGCGCCGGGTCGCGGCGGCGGGTGGGTTGGCGGCCTGAGCAACAGAGCGTCATTGCGAGGAGGCGTAGCCGACGCGGCAACCCAGGGGGTGCGGAGCTCTACGCCACAGGGTTGCTTCGCATACGCTCGCAATGACGGCGAGTTAATCCAGCCAGGTCGTGAAGCCCTCGACCGGCTCGCGCTCGGGAACTAGCGCGTTGGCCGGCGCGTCGGGATCGGCATGGCCGATGGCGATGCCGCAGACCACGACCTCGCTTTCGGGGATGGCGAGTTCGCGCCGCACCACCGGGTGGAAACGCGCAAAGATCGCCTGCGGGCAGGAGTTCAGCCCGTGCCCCTGCGCCGCGATCAGGATGCTCTGGACGAACATGCCGAGATCGAGCCAAGAACCGATCTCGAGGTCGCGGTCGATCGTCACCATCAGCGCCACCGGCGCGCCGAAGAAGCGCAGATTGGCTGCGGTCTGGCGCTTCATGCCTTCGACATCGCCCTTCTTCACGCCCAGCAGGCCGTAGAGATCCCAGCCGACCTTGCGGCGGCGCGACTGGTAGGGCTCGCGGAAGGTTTCTGGATAATAGCGATATTCTTCCGCAGCCGGCAGGTCCGGGCTGTCGAGCGCGGCGATCAGCGCCGGCTCCAGCCGCGCCCGCGTCTCTGGCCCGATCACCCTGACGCGCCAGGGCTGCATATTGGTGCCGCTCGGGGATTGCGCGGCGACCGTGAGAAGATGCCGCACCAGCGCCGGATCGACCGGGTCGGGCAGAAAGGCGCGGACCGCGCGCCGGCTCATGATCGCGTGGTCGACGGCCTCAGGCCCTGACAGGAGGGGCTTCATTCAACCCGCCTTGCGCTGTTCCACAAAGGCGGCATGCTCCGCCGCCAACCCGCCGGCAAGCGCCTTGGCGATCAGGGCGCGGGTGTTGGCGATGCCGTAGATCGCGGCGAAAGAGCCGAAGCGCGGACCCTGTTCCTCGCCGAACATCACCTGGTAGATCGCCTTCCACCACTCGCCGGAGACGCCGGGGCGCTCGGGCGTGGCGTTCTTGGCGGTCAGGTTCTGATAGCGCGGAATGGCGCGCGCGACGTCGAGCGCCGTATCCTGCACCGTCTCGGCGCTGGCGTCCTCGGGCAAGGCCGCCAGCGCCTTGTCCAGCGCCGTGAAGGCCGCCAACTCGGTTTCGTCGGCGAGGCGGTACTTCTTTGCCGGCTTAACGAAGTCGCGGAAATAGGCGATGGCGTAGCCGACCAGCGCATCGAGGCGCGGATGGGTCGCGGGCGAGATCGAGGGCGCATAGCGCTGCAGGAAGGCCCAGAGCACGGCCTTGTCCTCGGAATTGGCGACGGCGACCAGGTTCATCAGCAGGCCGAAGCTGACCTGGGTGCGGACTGCGTTATCGCCTTCGCCCGAGGCGATCAGTTCAGGCGCCGGCGGCTCGCCGGCGTGGATATGCCAGACCGGGTTGCCGAGCCGGTTCTTCCAGTCCTGCCGCTCATAGCCGCCGAGCGCCTGCAGATATTCGTCGACCGCGCGCGGGATCACGTCGAAATGCAGCTTCTTGGCCTCGCGCGGGCGCTGGAACATGTAGAGCGCCAGGCTTTCGGGGCTGGCATAGGTCAGCCATTCGTCGATGGTCAGCCCGTTGCCCTTGGACTTGGAGATCTTCTGGCCCTGCTCGTCGAGGAAGAGCTCGTAGTTGAAGCCCTCGGGCGGGCGGGCATCGAGCGCGCGCGCGATCGCGGAGGAAACCTTGACCGAGTCGATCAAATCCTTGCCGGCCATCTCGTAATCGACGCCAAGCGCGACCCAGCGCATCGCCCAGTCCGGCTTCCATTGCAGCTTGGCGTGGCCGCCGGTGACCGGCGTGGTGAAGCGCTCGCCGGTGGCGGGGTCAGACCAGGTGATGGCGCCGGCCGCGACATCGCGCGCCTCGATCGGCACCTGCATGACGACGCGGGTCTTGGGGTGGATCGGCAGGAAGGGCGAATAGGTCGCGGCACGCTCCTCGCGCAGCGTCGCGATCATGATCTCCATCACCGCATCATAGCGGGCGAGGATCTTGAGCAGCGTCGCGTCGAACTCGCCGGCGCGGTAGCTGTCGGTCGACGACTTGAACTCGTAATCGAAACCGAAATGGTCGAGGAAGGCGCGCAAGCGGGCGTTGTTGTGCCGGCCGAAGGAGTCATGCGTGCCGAACGGGTCCGGCACTTCCGTCAGCGGCTTGCCGAGATGGGGGAGCAGCAACTCCTTGTTGGGGATGTTGTCGGGCGCCTTGCGCAGCCCGTCCATATCGTCGCTGAAGGCGATCAGCCGGGTCGGAATGCTGTCGCCGGTCAAGACGCGGAAGGCGTGGCGCACCATTGAGGTCCGCGCCACCTCGCCAAAGGTGCCGATATGGGGCAGGCCGGAGGGGCCGTAGCCGGTCTCGAACAGCACCTCTTTCTTGCCTGTGGTCTCGATCCGAGCCACGAGTTTGCGCGCGTCCTCGAACGGCCAGGCGGCCGAACGCTGGGCGGCGTCAACAAGAGCGGGGTCGAAAACGGTCACGGGGGCGGTCCTCTCCGGGGTGAACAGCGGCAGGCACCGGCTTTCGCAGATTGTTGCAGGCTGCGTCAATGCGTGGGGCAAGGGCGCGCCATCCCTGCAACGCGGTTGTGGCGGCGCGGCGCAGGTATAGGCTGGCGCGGCTTTGCCCACCAAAAGGACCGAGATCTTGGATCAAGCGCTTCTCGACAAGCTCACCGCCTGGCGACGCCATCTCCACGCCCATCCCGAGCTGTCGCTGCAGGAGGAGAAGACCAGCGCCTTCATCCGCGAGAAGCTGACGGAACTCGGCGTGCCCTTCACCGCCGGCGTCGGCGGGCATGGCGTCGTCGCGACCTTGAGCCGCGGCAGCTCGGATCGCTCGGTCGGCCTGCGCGCCGATATGGATGCGCTGCCGATCGCGGAGGCGAACGAGCTGCCTTATGCCTCGACCACGCC
>JBKBRD010000184.1:0-6520 GCA_046292405.1 Allobosea sp.
CATCTGCGAGGAGCTGCGCAGCAGCGTGGCGAAGGATGGTCCAGCGATCTGCGACGCCTTCCGGAGCATTTTTCGAGACGGCCCTGCGGGCCTCCTCAGGATGAGGGCTGCGGGTGAGGCGCTCGCGATGCGGCTTCGCCCTTTTCCTGACGCTTGACCTGCTGCCACAGCCCCTCGAGCTCTTCCAGGGTCGCATCCCCCGCCTTGCGGCCCTGCGCTGCGAGCGCCTGCTCGATGCCCTTGAAGCGCCTTTCGAATTTTGCATTGGCGGCCTGCAGGCAGCCTTCGGGATCGGCATCGACATGCCGTGCGAGATTGGCGACCACAAAGAGCAGATCGCCGATCTCCTCGCGGATCGCGGCCTTTTCGCCGATCTCCAGCGCCTCCTCGATCTCGGCCGTCTCCTCGCGGATCTTGTCGAGCACGAGCCGCGCATTCTGCCAGTCGAAGCCGACGGCCGAGGCTTTCGCCTGCAGCTTCCAGGCCCGGGTGAGAGCGGGCAGAGCCTGGGGCACGCCCGCCAGCACGCCAGCCTCCTCGGTCTTCTCCGGCAGGCCGGCACGGGCGCGCGCCGCCGCCCGGTCGGCCTTCTCCTGCGCCTTGATGCCGTGCCAGAGCGCCTTGACCTGGAACGGCGAAAGATCGCGCGCCTCGCCGAAGACATGCGGGTGCCGGCGGATCATCTTGGCGGTGATGCCCTCGACCACGTCGGCGAAGCTGAAGGAGCCCTCCTCCTGCGCCAGTCTGGCATGGTAGACGACCTGCAGCAGCAGATCGCCGAGTTCGTCTTTCAGATCGACCCGGTCGCCCCGCGCGATGGCGTCGGCGACCTCATAGGCCTCTTCGACGGTATAGGGCGCGATGGAGGCGAAATCCTGCTCCAGATCCCAGGGACAGCCGGTTCCCGGCGTGCGCAGAGCGGCCATGATCTCGAGCAGGCGGGCGATGTCGCGGGATGGCTGCACGCTGCTTTTCTCCGGCAAGTGAGATAGCGTCCTCCCATGATTCAAGTGACGCCGTCCATCGCGATCGACGAAGGCCTGATCGAGGAGACCTTTGTGCGGGCCTCCGGTCCGGGCGGTCAAAACGTCAACAAGGTCTCCTCGGCCGTCCAGCTGCGGTTCAACGCCGCCGCGGCGGCGCTGCCCGAGCATGTTCGCGAGAAACTGCCCCGTGTCGCCGGCCAGCGCCTGACCAAGGACGGCGTGATCGTCATCATCGCGCAGCGTTTCCGCGACCAGGAGCGCAATCGGGCCGACGCGCTGGAGCGGCTGCTCGGCATTCTGCGCGAGGCGGCCGAGCGGCCAAAGCCGCGGCGCGCGACGAAGCCGACCTATGGGTCGCAGCAGCGCCGGCTGGAGTCCAAGGCGAAGCGCAGCCGCGACAAGGGCCTGCGCGGCTCGCGTCCCGGCGAGGATTAGCGATGCAGGGCAGGGGGCCGCCATCCGACCCGCGGGCGCGCAAGGCCCCGCGGCCGATCACGGCCGATTATCTGCAACGCGCAGCGATGCACTATCTCGAGCGCTACGCCGCGCCGGCCGCCCAGCTGCGCCGCGTGCTTCGGCGCAAGATCATTGCGAGCTGCCGTCATCATGGGCGCGAACCGGCCGAGTTCGACATCGCGCTGGACGAGGTGGTGGCGCGCTGCGTCTCCTCGGGGCTCGTCGACGACCAGCGCTTCGCCGAAGCCCGGGCGGCGAGCCTGCGCCGGCGGGGACAGTCGGTAAGAGCGGTCGCCGCAAGGCTGAGGGCCAAGGGCGTGTCGCGCGAGCTGGTTGAGGCCCATGCCGCCAGCACCGAGGCGGAAGAGCTGGAAGCGGCGCGAAAGGCGGCCAAGCGCAAGCGCCTTGGTCCGTGGAGCCGCAAGGACAGGGCGCTCAACCGGCAGAAGGACCTGGCGGCGCTGGCGCGGGCGGGTTTCTCGATGCAAATCGCCCGCGCCATCATCGATGGCGCGGGCGAGGAGGAGGACGTCAGCGACAGGTGAGGCGCGTCAGTCGAGCTTGACCTTGGCCTCGGTCACGACCTTGCCCCAGCGTGCGACTTCGGCGCTGACGAACTTGCCGAACTCGTCGCCCGTCAGGGTCGGGATCGGCGAGCCGCTCTTCTTCCAGGCTTCTGCGATCATCGGCGTCTGCAAGGCCTTGGTGATCTCGGTGCGCATCCTGGTCACCACATCGGCCGGCGTGCCCTTGGGCGCCCAGACCGCGTACCAGGTCGAGACCTCATACCCTTCGAGCCCGGCTTCCTTGGCCGTGGGCACGTCGGGAATGGCCGGCGAGCGCGTCGCGGCCGCGACCGCCAGGCCGCGCAGCCGGCCGCCCTGGATCTGCGGCGCCGAGGTGCCCAGCCCATCGAACATGATGTCGACCTGGCCCGCGAGCAGATCTTGCATGGCCGGGCCGGCGCCGCGATAGGGGACATGGGTCAGGCTCGCCTTGGTCTGCAGCTTGAAGAGCTCGCCGGCGAGATGGTGCGTCGTGCCATTGCCGGCGGAGGCGTAGTTCAGCTTGTCGGGATTCTTCGTGGCGAAGTCGATCAGCTCCTTCAGCGTCTTGGCCTGGACCTTGTCCGGGTGGGCGACGATCACCTGGGGCGGCTGGGCGATGACGGCGATCGGGATGAAGTCCTTCTCGATGTTGTAGTCCAGCTTCGGATAGAGCGCCGGCGCGATGGTGTGATGCGCGGCGCCGATGAAGAAGGTGTAGCCGTCAGGCGTCGCCTTGGCGGCGGCCGAGGCGCCGACCGTGCCGCCCGCGCCGGCGCGATTCTCCAGAATGATGCGCTGGTTCAGCTGCTGTTCGAGCTGCGCAGCCATCGGCCGGGCGAAGGCGTCGGTGCCGCCGCCGGCCGGGAAGGGCACGATCCAGGTGATGTTGCGGCTGGGCCAGGTTTGCGCCAGGGCGGGCGCCGCCGCGAGAACACAACTGCTTGCCGCGGCAACCAGCAACAGCGAACGGCGTGACAGACCAGACATTCAATTCCTCCCTATGTGAATGAAACCAGGCTCTTGATGGCCATTGCAGAGACAACGCTGCAGAATGCTTCTGCATTCATTCGCGATTAGGACAGTCGCGACGCTCTTTGGCAAGGCTGCACTTTTTGGCCAGGGAGGCGACGCTGTGGACTGAGCCTGTCTGGGGTCCGCCGGGATTGACACGGCGCCGCCAGCCATAGATCAGCAGGCCATGAGCCGTCTCGACAGTTTCATCCGCCGCCTCGAAGCCCAGCGCACCGTGCTCAACTGGGCGACGGCCGCCATAGCCGGCCGCGACGGGCTGGTGCTGGAGCTCGGGCTCGGCAACGGCCGCACCTTCGACCATCTGCGCGATAGTCTGCCCGGGCGGATGATCTATGCCTTCGACCGCCAGGCTAAAGCCAATCCGCGGTCCATGCCCGCGGCCGAGGCGTTGGTGCTGGGTGACATGGAGCAGACCCTGCCGGCCTTCCTGCGGCAGCATGGCCGTAACGCCGTGCTACTGCATGTCGACGCCACCACCGGCCGGCCTGAACTCGACGCGGTGGCGCTGGCCTGGCTGCCGGGCCATGTGGCGGCGCTGGCGGACGACGAGGCGTTGATCGTCAGCGGTTCGGCCCTCGACCACCCGCTGCTCCTCGCCACGGACCTGCCGGCCGGCATTCCCGAGGGGCGCTACTACGCCTATCGCAGGGCGGCCACGCCGGACTGACGGCAGGCCGTCCGGGATGTGACGGCGGCGACCGCATCGGTCTGGACGGCAATGTCGATGGCGCCCCGGACCGCCTCAGGCTCCGGCAGCGCGCATGGCGGTCGACGCTCAGAAGCCGAAAAGCCAGAGCTGCGGTGGCTGGCATCCCGCTTCACGGCCAAGCCAGGCGGCCCAGGCCGCAAGCGCCAGCGCCGGGCCGAAAGGCTGCTCGCTTGTCTTGTCGCCTCGCAACAGCGCCGGAAGATGCCAGGCGAGACCGATCGTCGTGGCCGCGACGATCATCGGGCCGACCCAGGCGAGGCCGACCCAGGCGCCCAAGGCGCCTGCCAGCTTGACGTCGCCGAGGCCCAGTCCCTCGCGGCCCGACAGACGACGGTGGCCGGCATGCACGGACAATAAGAGCCCACAGCAAAGCGCCGCTCCGGCAAAAGCATCGACGGCGCGTGAAGCCAGGGCGGCATCGGCAAGACCGGCCAGCGCCAGCGGAATAATCAGCCGGTCGGGCAAAATCAGCCAACGCAGATCGAACAGGATCAGCATCAAGAGGATGAGCCCCAGCGCCGCCGCCGTCGTCTGCCGGTCCATCGGCAGGACGGACGCCGCCGAGACAGCGAGGGCAAGCGCGATGAGCAAGGCTGCGTCGCAGAAGAGCCCAGGGGCGCGCGGCCGACGGCGTGTCGCGCACCTGCGGCTTTCGTTTGCTCGCAGCAGCAGGCTGCGTCGCCGCCAGAGCATCAGCCATCCCGTGAGCTGGCCCGCGAGCCCCGACTGCGCCGTCAGAACCGCCAGCATCACCGGCACGATGGCGGCTGCGACCCAGCCATGCGTCATGACCACCCCCGCCGGAACGAGAGGCGAAGCGTGGCCGATGAGACCACCGGCAGCCGATTGCGGGTCAATTCTGTTTCTCCCGCCGCATGTCGCGTCTGAGCGGTGGCGCTGCCTGAGGCAAGGGGAGAGGCGGGACGCCGGCTGCGCCATCGGCTGCGGTGAACCCACGGCCCTGCACGCCCGCACCGGCCGGCGGTGCATTGCCAGACGGGGCGATCTCGCGCTCGGGAAGGGCCAGCCGCGTCTGGCGACCATCCTTTTCCAGCACCGCCTCGGGGGGGGCGCCGCGCGCCCGCCCCCCCCCCCGGGGGGGGGCGGGGCGGGGGGGGGGGCCCCACGACTGGGTCCCCCGATCACCAGGCGGAACGCCCCCCCTCTCCAACTCTCCCCCACGAGGGGGGAGAGGGCGCGTCGAGGCTCTCCAGCAAATTCATCCTCGTCTCTAACCTGATGGCCAGCGATGGCGGCGCGGCGATCATCGCCGGCAATGAGCGCGTGGTCCGCGCGCGCCTCTCCGACGCCGCCTATTTCTTCGCGACCGACAAGGGCAGCCTGCCCGATCTCGAGACGCTGACGGAGAGCGCCCAAAAGCTCGGCCTCGATCTGTCGAAGCCGCTCGATCAGCGCATGGCCAAGCTCGACAAGCTCGGCGTCGTCTTCCACGCCAAGCTCGGCACGCAAGGGGAAAGGGTGCAGCGCATCGCGGCGCTGGCGCGGGAGCTGGCCCCGATCGTGGGGGCCGATCCGGACCTCGCCGAACGCGCGGCAAAGCTCGCCAAGGCCGATCTGCCGACCGAAATGGTCGGCGAATTTCCCGAGCTGCAGGGGCTGATGGGCCGCAAATACGCGGAATTACAGGGCGAGCACCCGTCCGTCTGCGCCGCGATCGAGGAGCATTACAAGCCGCTCGGCCCGTCAGATCGGGTGCCGACCGATCCGGTTTCCGTTGCCGTGGCGCTGGCCGACAAGCTCGACACGCTGGTCGGCTTCTGGGCCATCGACGAAAAGCCGACCGGCAGCAAGGACCCGTATGCGCTGCGGCGGGCGGCGCTGGGGGTTATTCGGTTGGTGGTTGAGAATGGGGTGCGGCTGCCCGTCGAGCAGCTGATGATCCACTCTGGACGCCATATCATGGCGCAATTGCTGCAAGCGGAGGCCGGCAAGATTGAAACGCGCATGCTGGCTCCCATGCGCATGATGCAGGAACTTTCCGGCAATGGGCTGCTTAGCAAGCTCACGACACTCTCGCAAAACGCTGCCAATCTGATGTTTAGAGGTGCTGAGGAAATACCTGCTCAGGATTGGGAGCTTAGCCGAGCCGCCGACCTCCTCTCCTTCTTACACGATCGGCTGAAAGTCATGCTCCGCGACCAGGGCGCGCGGCATGATCTGGTCGATGCGGTTCTGGCGGGCGCGAGTCCTTCTCCCCTCGGGGGAGAAGGTGGCATCGCGTCAGCGATGACGGATGAGGGCAGCGCTGTGACCTCCGGAAGGGGGGGCGCCGACCCTCACCCCAACCCTCTCTCCCAAGGGGAGAAGGGGCAGGGCGGCGGTTCCGACGATCTCCTCCTCATCACCCGCCGCGTCGCCGCGCTCGGCCGCTTCCTCGAAACGCAGGACGGCAAGAGCCTGCTCGCCGGCTACAAGCGCGCCGCCAATATCCTGCGCGCCGAGGAGAAGAAGGATGGCGAGGGCGCCTTTGCCGGCGCGGCCGATCTCCAGCTCATCGCCGACGCCGGGCTGATCGAGGAAAAGGGCCTCGCCGTGGCGCTGAGCCAGGCTGCGCCGAAGGCGCAGGCTTGCGTCGCAGCCGAGGATTACGAGGGCGCCATGGCGGCGCTGGCCGAGCTGCGTCCGGCGGTCGACGCCTTCTTCGAGGCGGTGATGGTCAATGATCCCGATCCGGCGCTGCGGCTCAACCGGCTGAAGCTGCTGAACCAGCTGCGCGAAGCCACCCGCAGCGTCGCCGATTTCGGCCGCATCGCGGGGTAGGGCTGGCC
>JBKBRD010000185.1:0-378 GCA_046292405.1 Allobosea sp.
CCGTCCGGCGCTGCGAGCCGACGGGCCCGCCGACCGCATGCAGGATCAGGATAGACAATGACCCTTTTCCTCCAGGCGCTGATCAACGGGCTGATGACCGGGACGCTGATCGCGGTTCCGGCCATCGGCTTCTCCGCCATCTTCGCGGTGCTGCGCTATCCCAACTTCGCCATCGCCTCCTATGCGACGATCGGCGCCTTCGCCGCCTGGTGGGCCAACGCCATTCTCGGCCTGCCTGTCATTCCCGCCATCGCCATCGCCTTCCTGATCACTGGCTGCATCGGCGTCGGCGCCGAGGAGACGGCGCTGAAGCGCCTGCGCAGCAATGGCGCGCTGATCGTCGCCATCGCCTCGATCGCCCTCAACCTCGTGCTCGAG
>JBKBRD010000185.1:388-6494 GCA_046292405.1 Allobosea sp.
TGAAGGGCTATGACCTGCCGCTGCTGCGCGACATCCGCTTCGGCGAGCTGCGCATCGGCCCGCAGCAACTGCAGAGCCTGGCGCTGGCCGTCGTCATCATGGCCGCGATGTTCCTGTTCCTGCGCTACACCCGCTTCGGCAAGGCAATGCGCGCGGTTGCCGACAATCCCGATCTCGCCCGGCTGAAGGGCATCGACCCCGCCCGCATCGCCATCGTCACGGTGTTCCTCGGCGCGGGGCTGACGGGAGTGGGCGGCGTGCTGATCGGGCTCGACACCTCGATCGACCCGCTGACGGGCTACCGCGTGCTGCTCTCGGTCTTTGCCGCCGCCGTGCTCGGCGGGCTCGGCTCCATTCCCGGCGCCGTCGTCGGCGCGCTGGCGCTCGGCATCGCCGAGGAGCTGGCGCTGATCGTCGTGCCCGCGACCTACCGCACCGCCGTCGGCTTCGTCGCCATCCTGATCATGCTGACCTTCCGCCCGCGCGGCATTCTCGGCGAAAGAGCGGCCTGATGCTGTCCTATCTGATCTTCACCCTGACGCTGTGCGGCATCTATGCGCTGCTGGCGCTGAGCCTCAACCTGATCTGGGGCGGGGTCGGCCTGGTCAATCTCGGCCTCGCCGGCTTCTTCGCCGTCGGCGCCTATGCGTCGGCCATCACCACGGGCGCAGGCGCGCCGGTCGTCATCGGCTGGGGCGCGGCGCTCGTCGTCGGCGCCGTGGTCGGGCTCATCGTCACCTTCGCCACCTTGCGGCTGCGCGACGATTACCTCGCCATCGTCACGCTGGGATTCGCCGAAGTGATCCGGCTCGTGGCGCTGAACGAGCGCTGGCTGACCAACGGCTCGGACGGGCTGTCGGGCATCAAGGCCCCGCTCAAGGCCGAGCTCGGCCTGCAGGGCTTCAGCTACTTCTATCTCGGCCTGGTGACGCTGGTCGTGCTCGTGGTCTGGGCGCTGCTGCGGCGGCTTGATCACTCGCCCTATGGCCGCGCCATGAAGGCGATCCGCGAGGACCAGCAACTGGCCTCCTTCGCCGGCAAGCCGGTGCTGCGCTTCAAGCTCCAGGCCTTCGCGCTCTCGGCGGCGATCGCGGCGCTGTCGGGCGCGCTCTACGCCCATTTCCAATCCTATATCTCGCCGGACCATTTCCAGCCGCTGATCACCATCTACATCTTCCTGGCGGTCACGGCCGGGGGCGTCGGCCGCCCCAGCGGCGCTGTCTTCGGCGCCTATCTGGTGGTGATCTTTCTCGAAGCCACGCGCTTCGCCACCGAATGGGCGCCCGGCCTGCAGCCGGTCCAGATCGCCGCCATGCGCGAGATGATGATCGGCCTGGCGCTGATCCTGGTGCTGCATCTCAAGCCGCAGGGCATCATGCCCGAGCGCATTCCCAAGGCGCCCGCGCCCTCGGCGCCCTGAGCGTCCTCTCCCGACCCGTCCCCCGAAGTCGCAAACCGATGAGCCGCCCGATGACAGACGATCTCGCCACACTCGCCGCCCTGCTCAAGCAGCCCGGCCAGCCCGACCCCGTTTTCAAGGCCTTCGGCGAGATGACGCAGCGGCTGGTCGGCCACCAGCTCTACACCCTGCTCTATGTCGACGGGCAGGAGGTGGCGCGCATCCACTCGAACCGGCCGGTCGAGTATCCCGTCTCTGGGCGCAAGCCTATGGGCCCGACGCCCTGGGGCAAGCATGTGCTGGAGGGCAAGCAATCCTATCTCGGCAAGGACAAGGCGGCGATCCGCTGGGCCTTCTTCGATCACGAGCTGATCGAGAGCATGGGGCTCGGCTCCGTCATCAACGTCCCCTGCCTCTATGACGGCAAGGTCATCGGCACCATCAACCTGCTGGCGCCCGAGCATCATTATCGCGAGGAGCATGTCGCGCCCGTCGAGCGGCTGGCGCCGCTTCTTGTGCCGGGCTTTCTCGCCGCACGCGCCGCCGCCAAAGCCGTCTGAACCCAACCAAGAAGTCCGAAGGAAACGCTCGTGGCCTCCATCCTCTTCACCAACGCCCGCATCGTCGACGGCTCCGCGCCGGAGGCGAGCGCTCCCGTCAATGTCCTGGTCGAGGGCGACGTCATCCGCGAGGTCGGCAAGGCCGTCGCCTCTGCCAAGGCGCGCAGCATCGACCTCAAGGGCAAGACGCTGATGCCGGGTCTGATCGACGCCCATGTCCATGTCGTCGCCGGCCTCGCCGATCTCGGCCGGAACGCCGCCCTGCCGGATTCGCTCGTCACCGCGCGCGCCTTCGGCATCATGCGCGCCATGCTGATGCGCGGCTTCACCACGGTGCGCGATGTCGGCGGCGCCGATTTCGGCCTGAAGCAGGCGGTCGAGGAAGACCATTTCCCGACGCCGCGCCTCGTCATCTCCGGCAAGGCGCTGAGCCAGACCGGGGGCCATGCCGATTTCCGCGGCCGCTACGATGATCGCGAGGCGGTGCTCACCCGCCATCGTCTGGGCGCGCTCGGCCGCATCTGCGACGGCATCGACCAGGTCCGCCGCGCAGCCCGCGAGGAGCTGAAGGGCGGGGCCGATTTCATCAAGATCATGGCCAATGGCGGTTGCGCCTCGCCGACCGACCCGATCCATTTCCTCGGCTATTCCGTCAGCGAACTCGAGGCCATCGTCGAGGAAGCCCGGATGGCTGGGACCTATGTCTCGGCCCATGTCTACACCGACGCCGCCATTCGCCGCTGCGTCGAGGCGGGCGTGCATTCGCTCGAGCATTGCAACCTGATCCAGGCCGAGACCGCCAAGCTCGCGGCGACGCGCGGCGCCGTCGCGGTGCCGACGCTGGTCACCTATGACAAGCTCGCCAGCGAGGGCGGCAAGCTCGGCTTCCCGCCCGATTCCGTAGCGAAGGTCGAATATGTCCGCGCCGCCGGCATGGAATCGCTGGCGATCATGCGGAAGGCCGGGCTGGCGATGGCCTATGGCAGCGATCTGCTCGGCGAGATGCACCGCCATCAATCCGAGGAATTCGTCATTCGCGGCCGCGCCCTGCCGGCGCATGAGGTCATCGCCGCGGCCACCCATGTCGCGGCGAAGCTGCTCAAGATGGAAGGCAAGATCGGCACGGTCGCCGCAGGCGCCTATGCCGACCTGATCGTCGTCGATGGCGATCCGCTGAAGGATCTCTCCCTGCTGACCCGCCAGGGCAAGCACATGCCGGCGATCATGAAGGGCGGCGTGTTCATGAAGCGCGCGAACCTGGGCTGAGGCGAGCCCTTTGCCAAGGCTTCGCCAAGGCGGCGCCACGCTGACATCGGTCTTCGCCGGCGGCGCATCATCGCTGCCGGCGGCCGATCGTGGCCGCCATCTCCGGCCGGCGCCGCCTTTATATTAATGGATGCCCAAAGGTTAGTCGCGTATCGCCGAGTATCCAATATATATTTGTTCAACAATTGTCGCTATCATGCCAACCTTCCCGAGAGGCGTGCCTGCCACGCGCGTCGTGAAAGGTGCCGGAGATGGATAAACGCCACTTACGTCTCGTTGCCACGGAGCCGCTCGAGCGGCCGAAGCGATCGGCAGCTGCGTCATCGCGAAAGCGACCGAGCGATGCGGCCAGCCCAAGCCTGGCCGACGGCAGGCCGAACTTGCGCAATTTGAACCTCAACCTGCTGCCTGTCTTTCTGATCCTGGCTGAACAGCACAACCTCTCGCGCGCCGCCGAACTCCTCGGCATGTCGCAATCGGCCGTCAGCCACGCGCTGACCAAGCTCCGGGCTCAGTTCGGCGATCCGCTCTTCATCCGCGCCAAACATGGAATGGAACCGACCCCGAGAGCCCTGCAACTGGCAACGCCGATCAGCCAGGCGCTGAGCCTGATCCGGGACCAGGTCGTCGGCTGGCCCGCCCCGGCGTCCAAGCCAGGCGCATTCGCGCTGCGCTGCGGCATGACGAACCCTCTCGATGAAGGGCCGGCGCTGGTCACCAACGTGATGCAGGCGCTGCGCAGCGTCGCGCCCGATGCGACCCCGACCTTTTCGCTCGTCAGGGATGTCGATTGGAAGCGCTTGCTGCGGCTGCGCCAGGTCGACCTCGTCTTCGACACCGCCCTCCCGACCGATGAGGATCTGTCCTCGCAGGTGCTCGCGCAGCGGGACCTCGTTTGCTACGTCCGGCGCGGCAATCCGCTGGCGGAACAGCCGCTGACGCTCGAGCGCTATATGGCGGCGTCGCATGTCGTTCTCGACGTGGCCGGCAGCTACGAGACCTCGCCGGTCAGAAGAGCCTTGGCTCCGGACAAGGGCGAAAGGCTGATCGCCGCCCGCGTCCATACGCATTTTCACGCAGCGCTCATGGTCAGCCAGAGCGACCTCGTGGGAACCGGCTTCCGCCAGGATTTCATGCATTATGCGCGGCAATTCGAGCTCGAAAGGCTCGATTGCCCAGTGGCCATCACCCCGTCGCCGCTGGTCATGACCTGGCTGAGGTGCCGCAACGGCGAGTGCGAGCATCGCCGGATCCGGAACGCCTTGGCCAATTTATGTGAGGCGGAGACCTGATCTCGCCATGCCCCTGCGGCCCGCAGGGAACCGCAACGCGCAGCCCGCCGTTGACCTGGTGAAGCCGAGGCAGCGCCCGTCCCTGCAGATCCTGCGCGGACGGGACGTAGCGCGGCCCCTGCCACCGCCGGAGACATGTCATGGCCGAAGCCCCCACCCTCGCGATCGCGACCGATAAGATCTGCTTCGTCGTCGTCAAGGCGCGGCAATACGACGTCAAGGATGCCGTGACCGAGCCGGACGCCGCCTCGAACGGCAGCGACGACGGCATGATCTCGGTGCTGGAAGATCATGACGACGACCCGGTCAGGAGCGAGCTCGTCTCCTTCATCGCCGGTCTCAATGAGGAAGAGCAGGTCGAACTGGTGGCGCTGACCTGGCTCGGCCGCGGCGATGGCGATGTCGAGGGCTTCGACGAGTTGCGCGCCGAGGCGAAGCGGGCGCGCAATGGCCGCACGGCGGCCTATCTGCTCGGCATCCCCTTGCTGGCCGACTATCTCGAAGAGGCTCTGTCGCAATGCGGCGAAAGCTGCAGCGCGTTCGAGGCCGACCACCTCTGAGCGTCAGCCCGGCGCCGCGGTCTTGCGCGCCGGCGGGGCGAGAACGATCCCCGAGGCGGGGTCGATCCAGATCAACTGATCGTCGACCGCGGTGACCCCTGCCACATTCTCGGCCACGACGCGCGCCGCGAGCCTGGCGCGCTCGTCGAAGATCGAGCCCGAGAGTTCGGCCACCCCGTCATGGACATGCACCCTGATCAGGCCGTTGGCGGCCCATGGCTGGCCGTCGAGCTCGGTCTGGACGGTGCGGCGGATGCGCTCGTCCTCGCTCGGCCCGGGTTCTGCCGGTAGCGCGCAGGCCAGCGCCCGCAGCAGGTCGGAGCGGGCGATAATGCCGATCAGCGTTCCGCCATCGACGACCGGCAGCCGCTTCACCCCGCGCCGGCTCATCAGATCGACCGCCTGTTGCAGCGTCGCGCCACGCGCGATGCAGGCGACGTCGCGGCTCATCAGCTCCTCGACCTTGCGGCCATGGCTGCGCACATATTCGTCGGCGAGCTTGCCGGGGCTGGTCAGCAATTCCAGCCACCAGGAGCGCTGGCGCGTGGTGCCGAGTTCGCCCCGGCGCATCAGGTCGCCTTCGCTGATCACGCCGAGCAACGCGCCGTCCGGCCCCAGCACCGGCAACCCGCTGATCCGGTGCGAGAGCATCAGCCGCGCCGCTTCGGAGACCGAGGTCGCTGGCGAGACGCTGATGACCGGAGAACTCATGATGGTTTCGACACGCATGGCCGCTGGACTCCTCGCCTTCGACAAGCTCGGCGAAGCATGGACCTAGCGCCGCGCAGCGCCATTGACTGAGGTCAATCGCCAAACGCCGGAGCGCCTCGGCTGAAGCGGGCCGCCTTGCGTCGCTTCGTGCGAGAGCGGCGCAAGGCGAGCCAGGCGGGCGCGTCAGGCGGCGCGCCGGCCTGCGTCGAACGGGATTTCGATGTCGACCGCCAGGGTCGAGACATTGGCGCCGCGTTCCATGCGGACGCTGACCTTGTCGTCCTCGATCTGCATGTGCTTCGAAATCGCCCGCAGGAT
>JBKBRD010000186.1:0-6468 GCA_046292405.1 Allobosea sp.
GCCCGCCCTACCACCTCGCCATCGTCATCGGCGGCACCTCCGCCGAGCAGAATCTCAAGACCGTCAAGCTCGCCTCGACGCGCTATCTCGACGCGCTGCCGACGCAAGGGTCGGAGAGCGGCCATGCTTTCCGCGACCTGGAGATGGAGGCCGAGGTGCACAAGATGACCCAGGCGCTGGGCGTCGGCGCGCAGTTCGGCGGCAAATACTTCTGCCATGACGTCCGCGTCATCCGCCTGCCGCGCCACGGCGCCTCGCTGCCGATCGGGCTCGGCGTCTCCTGCTCCGCCGACCGCCAGGCCAAGGGCAAGATCACCCGCGACGGCGTCTATCTCGAGGCGCTCGAGACCAATCCCGCCAAATACCTGCCTGAGGTCGAGGATGCGTCGCTCGGCGGCGCTGTCGTCGAGATCGACCTGAACCGGCCGATGAGCGAGGTGCTGGCGACGCTGTCGCAATATCCGGTGAAGACGCGGCTGTCGCTGACCGGCACGATCATCGTCGCCCGCGACGCCGCCCACGCCAAGATCCGCGAGCGGCTCGAGGCGTGCCAGGGCATGCCGGACTATTTCAAGAACCACCCGGTCTACTACGCCGGCCCGGCCAAGACGCCCGACGGCATGGCCTCGGGCTCTTTCGGGCCGACCACCGCCGGGCGCATGGATTCCTTCGTCGACCAGTTCCAGTCCTTCGGCGGCTCGATGATCATGCTCG
Organism: Allobosea sp.; assembly: GCA_046292405.1. Taxonomy (GTDB): domain Bacteria; phylum Pseudomonadota; class Alphaproteobacteria; order Rhizobiales; family Beijerinckiaceae; genus Allobosea. The sequence continues at coordinate 715 of JBKBRD010000186.1, forward strand.
CCAAGGGCAACCGCTCCTCAGCCGTGCGCGACGCCTGCGCCCGCCATGGCGGCTTCTATCTGGGCTCGATCGGCGGGCCGGCGGCGCGGCTTGCGCAGGACTGCATCAAGAAGGTCGAGGTTCTCGAATATCCGGAACTCGGCATGGAAGCGGTCTGGCGCATCGAGGTCGTCGATTTCCCTGCCTTCATCGTCATCGACGACAAGGGCAACGACTTCTTCAAGGAGTTGAACCTGGGATGATGCGGCCCGCTCTCATCCTGCTCGGGCTGGCGCTGGTCGCGCCGGCCTCCGTCAATGGCCAGACGCGGCCCGTGACCTGCTCGCGCGACCTGCTGCAGAATCAGGCCGGCATGAACCGTCAGCTCCGGCTGCTGCGCGACAGCGGCACGGCCGACCAGGCCGCCCAGTGCAAGATCTGGCGCGATCATGTCGGATTTCTGCAGCAGGCCCGCTCCGTCTTCGCCAGCTGCCAGAGCGGGGCGGAGCGCGAGCGCAACGTCGCGCAGATGGATTCGGAGCTGGGTGAATTCCGCGGCCTTCTCGCCGGCCGCTGCAAGCGCTGAATCAAGAGGATCGACCGATGTCCGACCAAGCCCAGCCGCCGCTCGGCGTCGCCGTGGTCCCGGTGACGCTGTTCCAGCAGAACTGCTCGATCGTCTGGTGCACCCGCACGATGCAGGCTGCGATCGTCGATCCCGGCGGGGATGTCGACAAGCTGCTGCAGGCGGTGAAGGAGCTTCAGGTCACGCCCGTCGCGATCTGGCTGACCCATGGTCATCTTGACCATGCCGGCGGCGCGGCGGAACTGTCGGAACGGCTGGCAGTGCCGATCATCGGGCCGCATCAGGCCGACAAGTTCCTGCTCGACGAGTTGCCGGCGTCAGGCCTGCGCTTCGACATCCGCGACATGCGCGCGGTGACGCCGACGCGCTGGCTGAGCGAAGGTGACGAAGTCGCGGTCGGAGACGTCGCCTTCTCGGTGCAGCACGTGCCCGGCCACACGCCCGGCCATGTCACCCTGTTCCAGAAGGAGCTGCGCTTTCTGCTGGCGGGGGACACGCTGTTTGCGGGCTCGGTCGGCCGCACCGATTTCCCCTATGGCAGCCATGAGCAGCTGATTGCCGGGATCAAGGCTAAGCTGCTGCCGCTGGGCGACGACGTCCAGTTCCTGCCCGGCCACGGCCCCGCCAGCACGCTGGGCGAGGAGCGGCTCAACAACCAGTTCCTCGCAGGCTGAAAGCCGCCTTTCAGCCGCTGTCCTTGCTGAACTGGTCGAAGGCCCGTAACGCGTCGGCCGCATACATCAGCGCCGGCCCGCCGCCCATATAGATCGCCATGGCCGCGATTTCGGCAACCTCTTCCCGCGTCGCGCCGAGAGTCGCCAGCGCTTTCGTATGGAAGCCGATGCAGCCGTCGCAGCGCTGGGTGATGCCGATCGCCAGCGCCACCAGTTCCTTGGTCTTCTTGTCGAGCGCACCCGTAGCGCCTGCCGCTTTCGACAGGGCGTAGAAGCCTTGCATCGCCTCTGGCTGGAGTTTGCGCAGCTCGTTCGTATAGGCCGAGATATCGGCGGTGATCCCGCGGTAATCCTTGGTCATGAGCCTTGTCCGTCTGTCATATCAACATATAGATTTACGACGATATGAGACGGCGGCGGGATGCGACTTGATTCAGGTCAAGCGGCCCGGCAGCGCCAATGCAGCGTGCGGAAACGAAAAGACCCGCAGCGAAAAATCGCTACGGGCCTCGGAAGAACCAACGGCCAAGGCCCTGAACGGTGCGCGTACATCCGGCGTCACAGTTCGGCCATGGCCGTCTTCTCGACTATGGAGGGCAGTGGAACGCCCTCGACATCGCCGTGACCCTCATATGGGAGAGCCGTCTTGCGGTTACAAGGGCTGATCGATCAGCTGTCGAGCAGGCCGAGCAAAAAGTCCTGCTTGCCGATCTGGATGCCGTTCTCGCGCAGGATCGCGTAGGCGGTGGTAGCGTGGAAATAGAAGTTCGGCACGGCGAACAGGGTCAGATATTTTTCGCCGCGCATCGTCACGGTCGCGCTCTGGCCGCGCGGGAAGGTGACGTCGCGGGCAAGCCCGCCCTCGAAGGCCGCGTCATCGACGCCTTCGACGAAAGCCAGCGCCTTGGCGATGCGCGCCTTCAGCTCATCGAAGCTCTTCTCCTCGTCGGGATGCTTGGGATTGTCGCCGCCGGCGAGCCTGGCCGCCGCGTTCTTGGCGAAGTCGCAGGCGAGCTGGACCTGGCGGGTGAAGGTCAGCATGTCGGGCGCCAGGCGCGCATTCAGCAGCGCCTCGGGCTGGATCTTGCGGGCGGCGGCCTGTTCGACGGTCTTGTCGAGAATGACGTCGAGCGCCTTGAGCGTCTGAATGAAACCGGCGAGCGAGGCGGAGCGGGCGGAGATGGGCATGGGTCTGTCCTCAAACGAGAAACGGGCCCGGTCGGGCCCGCTTGCATCGTCGATATAAGCCCTGCCGCGCGAATTGCAGCATCGAGTCTGCGTCAGTCCTTGGCGCGCTCGACATAGGAACCGTCGGCCGTCATCACGACGATGCGGACGCCGGGGCCGATATGCGGCGGCACGGCGGTGCGCACGCCATTCACCAGGATGGCGGGCTTGTAGGACGAAGACGCGGTCTGGCCCTTGGTGACCGGCTCGGTCTCCGCCACTTCGACGGTGACCCGCTGCGGCAGCTCGATCGCGACGGCCTTGTCCTCGAAGACGGAGAGCGAGACCTTCATGCCTTCCTGAAGATAGGGCGCCATGTCGCCGACCACATCGCCATCGACATTGATCTGGTCGAAGGTCTCCGGGTTCATGAACACGTACTGCTCGCCGTCCTGGTAGAGATAGGTGAAGTCGCGATCCTCGACATAGGCGCGCTCGACCTGCTCGGTGGTCTTGTAGCGCTGTGTCATCTTCACGCCGTCGGAGATGCGGCGCATGTCGATCTGCGTCGTCGGCGTGCCCTTGCCGGGAAAAAAGCTTTCGGCGGAGAGAACCGAGCAGAGATGCCCGTCGAGTTCGAGCACATTGCCCTTGCGGACGGAGGAGGCGATGACCTTGACCACGGCGATGTCTTCCTTGCTGCAGCGCGGCGTCCGCGCCATCCCAATGCGTTGCCGCGCAACTACCGCATCGGGGCCGAAAACGGAAGCGTTTCGCCGCCGGGACGCGGCGAGCGGCATTGACAATGCCGGGGCGTAGCTACAATTAAGGGGTGAAGCTGAGCTACGACCCCCGAAGGACGCCCGCAACGCGCAAGAGCGCGGCCTGTCGTTCGAGCGGGTCTACGAGTTCGATTTCGATACCGCGATCATTCGGCCCGATTTGCGTTTCGCCTATCCGGAACCGCGCTTCGTTGCCACCGGGTTCATTGGCGAGCGGCTGCACGTGGTCTGCTACACGCCTGCCGTCGACGGGATCAGGATCATCAGCCTTCGCAAAGCCAATGCCAGGGAGTTGGCCCGCTATGAAAAAGAAAAGTCCTGACGCTGCTCCTCTCACGGATGAGGATGGCGAGGTGCGCGAACTCACCAGGGCCGATATCGCCCGGATGCGCCCAGCCACGGAATTCCTATCGCAGGAATTCCTCGACGCCATGCGCGAGCAGCGCCGCATTCGCGGCGCGCAGAAGGCGCCGACCAAGAAGCTGGTCAGCATCCGGCTCGATCAGGATGTGCTCGAGCGGGCCCGCGCCGAGGGGCCGGGTTGGCAGACGCGCATCAACGCCATCCTGCGCGAGGCGCTGCTCAAGCGCGCCGGCTGATGGAACTGTCATGACAGCCGCCAACCCGCCCTTCTGGCGGCCGGATATTCACGCCGACCGCAGGCCGGCCTTGCTGACGCGCGGCCGCATCAAGGCGGCGCTGCGGCGCTGGTTCGAATCGCGGGAGTTCATCGAAGTCGAGGCCGCGATCCTGCAACTCTCGCCGGGCAACGAGACGCATCTGCACGGCTTCGCCACCAGCCTGGTCGACGATGCTGGTCAGCCCCACCCGTATTACCTGCACACCTCGCCCGAATTCGCCGCCAAGAAGCTGCTCGCGGCGGGCGAGGCGCGCATCTTCGATTTCGCCCGCGTCTTCCGCAATCGCGAGCGCACGGCGTTGCATCACCCCGAATTCACCATGCTCGAATGGTATCGCGCCGGCGAACCCTACGACGCCTTGATGCGCGACTGCGCCGAACTGCTGGCCCTGGCGGCCGAGGCGGCTGGCGCCGCCACCCTGCGCTGGCGCGGTCTCGAAGCCGACCCTTTCGCCGAACCCGAGAGGCTGACGCTGCAGCAGGCCTTCATCCGCCATGCCGGCATCGACCTGCTGCGCACGGTGACCGCCGATCACGATGTCGACCGCGAGGGCCTCGCCGCCGACGCCGCGCAGGCCGGCATCCGCATTGCCGCGGATGACAGTTGGTCCGACATCTTCAGCCGCATCCTGTCGGAGCGCATCGAGCCGCAGCTTGGCCGCGGCCGGGCCACCATCCTTTGCGAATACCCGATTTCCGAGGCTGCGCTGGCGCGGCCCAAACCGGGCGATCCGCGCGTGGCGGAACGCTTCGAGCTTTATGCCTGCGGCGTCGAACTCGCCAACGCCTTCGGCGAACTGACCGACCCGGATGAGCAGCGCCGCCGCTTCGCAGCCGATATGGACGAGAAGGCGCGGATCTATGGCGAGCGCTATCCGATCGACGAGGATTTCCTGGCCGCTCTGGCCCTCATGCCGGACGCGTCCGGCATCGCGCTCGGCTTCGACAGGCTGGTGATGCTCTGCACCGGAGCGCGCCGGATCGAGGATGTGCTCTGGACGCCGGTGGCGGAACCGGGCAGGGAACCGCGATGAACGCCCACACCCCCCTTCGCAGCATCGACGCGCTGGTCGCGCAGGGCCTGGTCGATTCCGCGAGCCGCCCTGAACTCGACGCCGTCGCGGCGCGCTATGCGGTTGCGGTGACCCCGGCCATGGCGGCGCTGATCGACCCGGCCGACGCGGCCGATCCGATCGCCCGACAATTCGTTCCCTCGGTTGCGGAACTGGTGACCGAACCGCAGGAACTGGCCGACCCGATCGGCGACGCAGCCCATTCGCCCGTTGACGGCGTCGTGCATCGCTATCCCGATCGCGCCTTGCTGAAACTGGTGCATGCCTGCCCGGTCTATTGCCGCTTCTGCTTCCGCCGCGAAATGGTCGGTCCGGGCGGCGATGCGCTGAGCGGGGAGCGGCTGGATCAGGCGCTGGCCTATCTGGCGGCCCATTCCGCGATCTGGGAGGTGATCATGACCGGCGGCGACCCGCTGATCCTCTCCGCCCGCCGCATCCGCGAGATCGCCACGCGGTTGGCCGCCATTCCCCATATCAAGGTCGCGCGCTGGCATACGCGCGTGCCGATGGTGCAGCCCGAGCGCATTACTGCGGAGTATGCGCGTGCGCTGCGTGTCCCGGGCAAGGCGAGCTATGTCGCGGTCCATGCCAACCACCCGCGTGAATTCACGGCCGCAGCCCGCGCCGCGCTCGCCCGTCTCGCCGACGCCGGCCATGTGCTGATCAGCCAGAGCGTGCTGCTCAAGGGCGTCAATGCCGATGTCGACACGCTGTCGGCCCTGATGCGCGCCTTCGTCGAGAACCGGGTGAAGCCATATTACCTCCACCATCCCGACCTCGCCCCTGGCACCGGCCATTTCCGGCTCTCGCTGGAGGAGGGGCAGGCGTTGGTCAAAAGCCTTCGCGGCCATCT
>JBKBRD010000187.1:0-6408 GCA_046292405.1 Allobosea sp.
TCAAGGTCGAGCGGCCTGCGATCAACCGCTCCGGCGTCGCCTTCGATGTCGCCGAGGGCGCGATCTTCTACGCGCTGGCGGCGATCAAGGGCGTCGGCGGCGCGGCTGTCGAGGCGATCGTGCAGGCGCGCCAGGCTGGCGGCCCCTTCCGCGACCTCGCCGATTTCGCCCGCCGGATCGACACCAAGCAGGTCAATCGCCGCACCATCGAGGCGTTGATCGCCGCCGGTGCGCTGGACGAGCTGGAGCCGGAGCGGGCGCGGGCGCTGGCTGCGGTCGACGGCATCCTGGCCCTGTCGAACCGCACCCGCGAGGCGGCGGCCGGCGGGCAGTCGGAGCTGTTCGGCGGGGGCATGGCGCAGGAGGCGTTCCGCATCCCGCCGGTCGAGCCCTGGTCGCCGGCGGAGCGGCTGCGGCGCGAGCATGACGCCGTCGGCTTTTTCCTCTCCGGCCATCCGCTCGACGATTACGAGCATGTGCTGAAGCGGCTGCGCGTGCAGCGCTATGCCGATTTCGCCCAGATGGTGCGCGCCAACGGCACCGGCGTCGCCAAGGTCGCGGTCTCGGTCATCGACAAGTCGGAACGGCGGACCAAATCCGGCAACAAGATGGGCATCGTCAACCTGTCGGATCCGAGCGGGCAGTTCGAGGCCGTGCTGTTCTCGGAAGGTCTGCAGCGCTATCGCGACCTGCTCGAACCGGGCAGGGCGCTGGTGCTGCGGCTCTCGGCCGTGCTCGATGGCGAGGATGTCCGCCCCCGCATCGAGGATGCCGAGGTGCTGGACGATCTCGCGGCGCGGCAGAAACAGGATTTGCTGGTCTATCTGCGCGACGACAGCGCGCTGGCCTCGATCGCGGAGCGGGTGCGCCCGCGCAGCGACGGCCTGAAGGCCGACGGCAAGATCGCGCTGGTGATGATCCTTAACGAGGGCGCCCAGGAGGTGGAGATCGAGCTGCCGGGGCGCTACCCGGTCAACCAGCAGATCGCCAATGCGGTCAGGGCCGCGCCCGGAGTCGTCAGCGTCGAGCTGCGCTGAGGGCTGGCGCAGCGCGCGTCACCGGGCTAGGGTGCCCTTTGGTCACTGGGGGTTGTCGATGCCGATTCATTGGATGATGGACAGGCGGCAACTCCTTGCCGGAGCGGCGGTTTTGTCCGCAGCGTCGAAAGCTGGGGCAGCGCTTGCGCAGGAGAAGCCGATGATCGACGCAAGCTCAGCCCTGATCGTGGTCGACGTGCAGAATGATTTCTGTCCAGGCGGCAGTCTGGCGGTTGCCAGGGGCGCTGAAGTCGTGCCGGTGATCAATGCGCTCGGCCAGCGCTTCTCGACGATCGTCATGACGCAGGACTGGCATCCCGCCGGACATTCCTCCTTCGCCTCCAGCCATCCCGGCAAGAAACCCTTCGATCTCGTACAGATGCCCTATGGCGCGCAGGTGCTGTGGCCGGACCATTGCATCCAGGGCACGAAGGGGGCGGAGTTTCGCGCCGATCTCGACCTGCCGACGGCGCAGGCCATCATTCGCAAGGGCTATCGCCCCGAGATCGACAGCTATTCCGGCTTCGTCGAGGCCGACCGCAAGACGCCGACCGGGCTGGGGGGCTATCTCCGCGAGCGCGGCGTCGTCCGCGCGGTCGTGGTCGGGCTGGCGACGGATTTTTGCGTGAACTGGACGGCGCAGGATGCTGCGCGGGTCGGGCTCGAGACGCTGGTCGTGGAGGAGGCCTGCCGCGCCATCGACCTCGACGGCTCGCTGGCCAAGGCCTGGTCCGATATGGCGGCGCTTGGCGTGAAGCGGGCTCGCGCCGCCGATTTCACCTGACGGGACCGGCGCGGCGCGCCCATCACCCTCAGCCCTCATCCTGAGGAGGCCCGCAGGGCCGTCTCGAAGGATGCTCCAGAGAGCTCCCGAGCCTCGTCGTCCCGCCGCTGGGGCGGCCCGTCGGCGCGTTGGCTCGCGCTCAGCCCAGGCGCGATCGCAATCGCCATCGCCTGACAGCCTTGCATTCCCGCCCCATCCCCTGTATGGCGCAGCCCATCCCACATGGGGTGCATCGTCTCGGCTGTTCGAGACGTTCCGGTGACTTGGCAGCCTATGCCTCGTTCATTCGCACCCCAGAGGCTCAACCGGAAGGACGATACCACCATGGCACTGCCCGATTTCTCCATGCGCCAGCTGCTCGAAGCCGGCGCCCATTTCGGCCACCAGTCGCACCGCTGGAACCCGAAGATGTCGCCCTACATCTTCGGCACCCGCAACAACATCCACATTCTCGACCTGTCGCAATCGGTGCCGATGCTCTCGCGCGCTCTGCAGGCGGTGTCGGACACCGTCGCCCGCGGCGGCCGCGTGCTCTTCGTTGGCACCAAGCGCCAGGCGCAGGACGCCATCGCCGACGCCGCCAAGCGCTCGGCCCAGTATTACGTCAACTCGCGTTGGCTCGGCGGCATGCTGACCAACTGGAAGACCATTTCGGCGTCGATCCAGCGCCTGCGCAAGGTCGACGAGCTGCTCAACGGCGGCAGCACCGGTCTGACCAAGAAGGAGCGGCTGATGCTCGCCCGCGAGCGCGACAAGCTCGAGAAGGCGCTCGGCGGCATCAAGGACATGGGCGGCACGCCCGACATGATCTTCGTCATCGACACCAATAAGGAAGCGCTCGCGATCAAGGAGGCCCAGCGCCTCGGCATCCCGGTCGCCGCCATCGTCGATTCGAACTCCGATCCCGATGGCATCACCTTCCCGGTTCCGGCCAATGACGACGCCGGCCGCGCCATCCAGCTCTATTGCGACCTGATCGCCCGCTCGGCCATCGATGGCATCTCCCGCGCCTCGGGCGACCATGGCGTCGATATCGGCGCCTCCGAGGCTCCGATCGTCGAAGAGGCGCTGGCCGTCGAGCCGGCCGCCGACGCCGGCCCCGCTTTCGAGCTGCTGACCGCGCCGCGCGGCGCGCCCGACGATCTGATGAAGCTCTCGGGCATGGGCCCCGAGATCGTGCAGAAGCTCAATGACGGCGGCGTCTTCCACTTCTGGCAGGTCGCTGCGATGGCTCCCGCCGACGTCACCAAGGTCGACCACGACCTGAAGCTCGGCGGCCGCATCGAGCGCGAGGGCTGGGTCGCCCAGGCCCGCGACCTCGCCGAGGCGTGATTCCGTTCTGCGACGCGTCACAGGCGCGTCGCAGTCGGTCTTTCTGAATGATGCGTGACAAACGCCGGCGGCCGGAAACGGAGCGTCGGCGTTCTCCCATCGCAGGTCGAAACAGATTTCTTTCCAGCGGCCGCGCCCTCTCAGCAGCGGCCCAAGACGATAAGGATACAGGCACATGGCAGCGATCACCGCCGGAATGGTGAAGGAACTCCGCGACAAGACCGGCGCGGGCATGATGGACTGCAAGACCGCGCTGTCGGCCGTCGACGGCAACATCGAAGCCGCGATCGACTGGCTGCGCACCAAGGGCCTCGCCAAGGCCGCCAAGAAGGCCGGCCGCGTCGCCGCCGAGGGTCTCGTCGCCGTGGCCGTCTCCGGCACGCGCGGCGTCGTCTCCGAGCTGAACTCCGAGACCGACTTCGTCGCCCGCAACCTCGAATTCCAGGCGCTGGCTCATGGCATCGCCAATGTCGCGCTCGAAAAGGGCGGCGACGCCGAGGCCGTGCTGGCCCACCACTATCCGGGCGGCGGCTCCGTGCAGGAGGCCATCGCCAACGCCATCGCCACCATCGGCGAGAACATGACCCTGCGCCGCGTCGCCGAGGTCAAGGTCGCCCATGGCGTGATCGGCTCCTATGTCCATGGCGCCGTCGCCGACGGTCTCGGCAAGATCGGCGTGATCGTCGGGCTTGAGTCGACCGGCAAGACCGACGAGCTCGCCGCGCTCGGCCGCCAGCTCGCCATGCATGTCGCCGCGACCAACCCGATCGCGCTCGACCTCGCCTCGGTCGATCCGGCGGTGCTGGAGCGCGAGAAGGCGATCCTGGCCGAGAAGAACGCCGGCAAGCCCGCTCATGTGCTCGAGAAGATCACGGAAAGCGGCCTCAAGAGCTACGCCAAGGAATATTGCCTGCTCGACCAGGCCTATATCCATGACGGCTCGAAGTCGGTCGCCCAGGTGCTCAAGGAGATCGAGGGCAAGGTCGGCGCTCCCGTCGCGCTGAAGGGCTTTGCCCGCTTTGCGCTGGGCGAGGGCATCGAGAAGGAAGAGCAGGATTTCGCCGCCGAAGTCGCCGCCGCTGGCGGCACGACGGGCTGAGTTGTTCGGGGACAAAAACCGAAAAGGCCGCGCCTCGCGCGGCCTTTTTTGTATGAAGGCGGTGGCGCTCGCGAATCGTGGGCGAGGCGGAACAGGCGGAGAAAGCCAATGAGACCCAAACGCGTCCTCGTGAAGCTTTCCGGCGAAGCCCTTGCGGGCGCAGCGGGATCCGGGCTCGACGGCAGCACGCTGACCGCGCTCGCCGGCGACATCGCCAACGCCTCGCATGAAGGGGTCGAGATCGCCATCGTCGTCGGCGGCGGCAATTTTTTCCGCGGCGTCCAGGGGCTGACCAAGGGCCTCGACCGCACCAGCGCCGATTCGATCGGCATGCTCGGCACGGTGATGAACGCGCTCGCGCTCGAACACGCCATCGAAAGCGCGGGTGCGCCGGCGCGCGCCATGTCGGCGGTGCCGATGCCGTCGCTGTGCGAGAGCTACGCCCGCAAGCGCGCGCTCGACCATCTCAGCCACGGCAAGGTGGTGGTGCTCGGCGGCGGCACGGGCAATCCCTATTTCACCACCGACACGGGCGCGGCGCTGCGTGCGGCCGAGCTCGGCTGCAGCCATCTGCTCAAGGCGACGCAGGTCGACGGGGTCTATTCCGCCGATCCCAAGACCGATCCCAGCGCGACCCGCTTCGAGACGCTGACGCATGAGGAAGCGATCCGCCGCGACCTCAAGGTGATGGACACCGCGGCTTTCGCGTTGGCGCGCGACGCCGGCCTGACCATCGTCGTGTTCTCGATCGCCGAACTCGGCGCGCTTGCTGCGGTGCTGCGCGGCGAGGGCAGGGCGACCTATGTGACGCCCTGAGCGCCTCAATAGGTCTTCCACAGTCCGGGCGTCACCCATTCCAGCAGATGCCCGTCCGGGTCGCGGAGATAGAGGCTGGTCCCGCCGCGCTCCCAGGTCATGCGGCCCTCTATGGGAATGCCGAGCTCTTCCAGCTGCGCCTCCCAGGCGGCCAGGTCTTCGGCATTGATCGCGAAGGCGATGTGCAGCGGTCCTTGCCCGTCATGCGGCGGGATTTCGCCGCCGGGCGAGCGTTGGGTCTTCAGCGAGGCGCCGCGCTTGAACAGCAGCAGCACGCTTTGGCCGCCGACATCATAGGCATGGAGCGTTTCGCTCTTGAGCAAGGGAGCGAGCCCGAGCTTGTCTTCATAGAAGACGCGGGCGCGTTCGAGGTCGTCGACATAGAGCGCGGTCTCGACGATGCGATTGAGGCGGGGCACGGGGCTCTCCTCGGTCATTGGCCCGGCTGCCCCTCTCCCGGCCAGCCGGGTTGCGATTATAGAGATTCTGTCGGCGCCCATCCAGACTTGGCCTCGTCCTGACTTCGCCGGCTGCGGTTTTTCCTTGCCGGGCGGCGGTGGACATGCTGTTCGAGCATGAAATTCTTGACCCTGGACGGCGCCGCCGCCATGGTCGCGCCCGGTTTCGCATCATCTCCAAGGTCTTGACGATTATGGCCCAGACGACGTTCGATCTCGCTGACGTGAAGCGCCGCATGGCGGGCGCGCTCCAGTCCTTCAAGGGCGACCTGGCCTCGCTGCGCAGCGGCCGCGCCTCCGCCAACATGCTCGACCCGATCCAGGTCGAGGCCTATGGCGCCCGCCAGCCCCTCTCCCAGCTCGCCACGGTGAGCGTGCCCGAGGCCCGTTTGCTGAGCGTGCAGGTCTGGGACCGCAGCATGGTCGGCCCGGTCGAGAAGGCCATTCGCGAATCCGATCTCGGGCTGAACCCGCAGACCGAGGGGCAGGTGCTGCGCATCCGCATCCCCGAGCTGAACGAGCAGCGCCGCAAGGAAATGGTCAAGGTCGCGCATAAATACGCCGAGGAATCGAAGATCGCGGTGCGCCATGTCCGCCGCGACGCCATCGACATCATCAAGAAGGTCGAGAAGGAAGGCGCCTTCACCAAGGACGACGTCACCCGCCAGTCCGATCTGGTGCAAAAGGAAACCGACAAGCACATCGCCGAGATCGACCAGGCGCTGGCGGTCAAGGAAAAGGAAATCCTCTCGGTCTGATCGGGCGCAAGCTCGGCCCATCGCCCGCGAGGCTCGCCCCGCGGCGCATCCCCCCGGCGACGGCCCGCACGAGGCACAGCAATGGCAGTTGAGACGCGTCAGGGTGAGACCGCCGCAGGGCCCG
>JBKBRD010000188.1:0-6408 GCA_046292405.1 Allobosea sp.
CCAGCCCTCATCCTGAGGAGGCCCGCAGGGCCGTCTCGAAGGATGCCCGAGGAGGCTCCGGTGTCAGCTGGACCATCCTTCGAGACGAGGCTGCGCGGCGCCTCAGGATGAGGGCTCGGGGTGATGTGGGGAAGCCGACGGCCCGACATGCTCACCTCGCATCCATGACGTCGCGCAGGCCGTCGCCGAGCAGGTTGAAGCCGAGCGCGACGATGCAGATCGCCAGACCCGGGAAGGTCGCGACCCACCATTGGTCGAAGATCTGCTCGCGCCCGGCCGAGATCATCGCGCCCCATTCCGGGATCGGCGGCTGCGCGCCGAGGCCGAGGAAGCCCAGGCCCGCCGCGGTGAGGATGATGCCGGCCATGTCGAGCGTGGTGCGCACGATCAGCGAAGGCAGGCACAGCGGCACCACATGCTTCCAGACGATGCGCCATTGCGAGGCGCCCTGCAGCCTGACCGCGGCGATGTAGTCCTGCTGGCGGATGATCAGCGTCTCGGCGCGGGCGACGCGGGCATAGGGCGGCCAGGCCGTGATCGCGATGGCGATGACGGCGTTCTCCAGCCCCGGCCCCAGCGCCGCGACGAAGGCCAGCGCCAGCACGAGGCGGGGAAAGGCGAGGAAGATGTCGGTGATCCGCATCAAGGCGCGGTCCACCCAGCCGCCGAGATAGCCCGAGGCCGCTCCGATCAACAGGCCGATCGGCCCGACCATGATCACCACCATAATGACGATGACGAGGGTGACGCGGGCGCCATGGACGATGCGGCTGAAGATGTCGCGGCCGAGCGAATCGGTGCCGAACCAGTTGACCGCGGAAGGCGGCATCAGGCGGCGGTCGAGGTTTTGCGCCAGCGGGTCGAACGGCGCGATCAGCGGCGCGAAGGCCGCGACCAGCAGCAAGGCGACGACGATGCCGAGGCCGAAAACCGCGAGCCGGTTGCGGCGAAAGGCGAGCCATTGCCGGTAGAGCTGCCCCAGCCTGGCCTGGCGGCGCGAGGTCGGGGAATCGGTGGTGAGGTAGTCGGTCCAGCTGGTCATGCGAGTTCGAGCCGGATCGTGCGACCGACCGCTCTGGCGGCGCGCGAGAGCATGCCAAGCGTGACAGAGTCGTTGTCGGGGTCCAGCAGCCGGTCGAGCTGGGCACGGCTGGTCGCCAGGCGGCGAGCCATTTCAACCTTGCTGATCTTCTGCTCCTGCATGATGGCGGCGAGTTGCCAGGCGATGACGCGCTTGACCGCAGTTTCGGTTACCTCGGCATAGATGCCGTCCTCCTTCAGAAAATCGTCGAAGGACTGGCCGATCTTTCCGCTTTCGCTTTCGCCGGTCATCGCAACAGGCCTTTCATCCGCCGTTCGGCCAGATCGAGTTCGCGATCGGGCGTCTTCTGCGTTGTCTTCTCGAAACCGTGCAACAGCACCATCCTGCCTTCGTGCGAGCAGAACAGGACGCGCGCAATCCGCCCGCCGGTGAGCGGCACGCGCACCTCCCACATGCCCTTTCGACCGGCGATCGAGCGACACAGCGGCATGCCGATCGGCCAGCCGAATTCCACCGTCTTGATCGCGCCGCCAATCGCTCGCCGATCTTCCGGCGACAGACCGAGCAGCCAGTCCCGAACCGGCATCGCGCCCGAGGCGTTCTCGAAGAATGCCGCCGGCATGCGCTTGCCAGCGCCGATCATCGCTCAGTCCTGTACCAAATTTGATACATGAAGACAAACCCATTCTGCTCACCGCGTCCTGGGATCGACCAGGCGGCCGAGAATGTCTGAGAACAAGTTCACACCGATGAAGACGGCGCCAACCACGAGCGTGCCGCCGAGCACCGCGTTCATGTCGGCGTTGAGCAGCGAGTTGGTGATGTAGCGGCCGAGACCCGGCCAGGCGAAGATCGTCTCGGTCAGCACCGAGCCTTCGAGCAATTGCGCATAGGAGAGCGCGATCACGGTGATCAGCGGGACGAGCGCGTTGCGCAGCGCGTGACGCCAGACCACGCGGAACTCCGACATGCCCTTCACGCGCGCCGCGATCACATATTGCTGCTGCAACTCGGTGATCATGAAGCTGCGGGCCATGCGGCTGATATAGGCGAGGCTGAACAGGCCGAGCACCGCCGAAGGCAGGATGAGATGGGAGAAGGCGTCCCAGAACGCGTCCCACTCGCCCTGCATGGCGGCGTCGAGCAGGATCACGCCGGTGACCGGGGTGACGAAATCCTGCCAGGCGACGCCGATGCGTCCGGGCCCGCCGACCCAGCCGAGCTTGGCGTAGAACAGCAGGAGACCCATCAGCCCCAGCCAGAAGACCGGGATTGAATAGCCGAACAGGCCGAGGATGCGGGCGAGCTGGTCGGGCCAGCGGCCCTGATAGACGGCGGCCAGCACGCCGAGCGGCACGCCCAGCAGCACGCCGATCAGCGTGCCCAGAGTCGCGAGCTCCAGCGTGGCGGGAAAGACGCGCTTGATGTCGTCGGTGACCTTCTGCGCCGTCAGCACCGAAGTGCCGAGATCGCCGGTGAAGACCTTGCCGACATAGATCGCGAATTGCTGCCAGAGCGGCTTGTCGAGACCGAGTTCGACGCGCGCCGCCTCATAGACGTCCGGGCGGGCATTGTCGCCGACCACGGCCAGCACCGGGTCGATCGGCACCACCCGCGCGATCAGAAAAGTGATCAGCAACAGGCCGAACATGGTGATCGCGACGGTGCTCAGCTCGCGCCAAAGCAACCCGCTCCAGCGCGAGGCCTTCGCGCCCAAACTCGCGGTCCGCCTGCTCGTCTCCGCCTTGCCCGCCATGCGTTTCGCTTCTTGTTCTCGTCCGGCCCGCAGCCATCATCCTGAGGAGCGCCGTCAGGCGCGTCTCGAAGGATGGTCCAAATGGCTCCGGAACCTCCTGGAGCATCCTTCGAGACGCCGCTTCGCGGCTCCTCAGGATGAGGGCTGTGAGAGTATCAATGAGAAAAGCAGGAACCCGCCACAGCCTGCGCGGCCGGGCGGGTTCCAGTCGCTGCGCTGCCTCAGTTCTTCGCGATCGGCGCGTAGAAATTGGTGTCGGAGCTCGGGCCGATCGCCCAGCCGCTCACGCCCTTGCGCAGGGCCGAAACCTCGACCTGCTGGAACATGATGACGAAGGGCGAAACCTTCTGGTGATCGCGCTGCAGCGTGCCGTAGGTGGCGGCGCGCTTGGCGGCGTCGGGCTCGAGCACGGCGGCCTGGGTGACCTTGGTCATGTCCGGAATGTCCCAGGCATTGCGCCAGGCCAGGGTCTTCGACTTCGCGTCCTCGCCATTGTTCTCATTGATGGCGAAGGTCTCGGCGTTGGTGTGCGGGTCGAGATAATCCGGCCCCCACTGGCCGATATAGATGTCGTGGGTGCGGGCGCGATACTTGGTCAGCGTCTGCTTGCCGTCGCCGGGGATCAGCTCGAGCTTGATGCCGGCCTGGGCCCAGCTCGACTGGATGGCCTGGGCGATGTCGGTGATCGGGTTCACCGAGCGGACATCCATCGTCACCGTGAAGCCGTTGGGATAGCCGGCCTTGGCGAGCAGCTCCTTGGCCTTGGCGGGATCGAACTTGTAGGGCTTGTCGTCGATGGCGCCGAGGAAGCCCTTGGGCAGGAACGACTCGTGGTGCTTGTAGGTGCCCTCGACGATGTTGCGCTCGATCGAGGAATAATCGACCAGCCACTTCATCGCCTCGCGCACTTCCGGCTTGGCGAAATGCGGGTTCTTGGTGTTGAGGCCGAGATAGAGAATGTAGCCCTTGTCGCCCTGGACGATCTGGATGTCGGCTTTGTCCTTGACCGCGGCGAGCTGGTCCTTGGAGAGGTTGCGGGCGATGTCGACGTCGCCCTTTTCCAGCAGCAGGCGCTGCGAGGCCGGCTCGGCGACATGGCGGACGATGACGCGCTTGTTCTTCGGCGCGCCCTTGTACCAGGTCTCGTTGGCCTCGAGCGCATATTGCTCGTTGGGACGATAGGCGCGGACCTTGTAGGCGCCCGAGCCGGCGGAGTTCAGCTTGAGCCAGGCATTGCCGAAATCGCCGTCCTTTTCATTCGCCTTGACCAGCTTGGAGTCGACGATCGAGGCGACGCCGGAGGTCAGGCAATTGAGGAAGAAGGTCGGGGCGAAGGGCTTGGAGACGGTGACGACGACGGTGCTGTCGTCAGTCGCCTTGACCTTCTCCAGCACGTTCTCCTTGCTGAGCCCGAACTGGGCGAGGATGAAGCCCGGCGACTTGTTGAGCGTCACCGCGCGCTGGAACGAGTAGACCACATCGGCCGCGGTCAGCGCGTTGCCGGAGTGGAACTTGACGCCGGGGCGCAGCTTGAAGGTGTAGGTCAGGTTGTCGGGGCTGACCGTCCAGCTCGCGGCGAGCTCGCCGACCAGGGCGTTGCCCTTGGTCAGATCGACGCCGATGAGCTTGTCGTAGACATTCGCGCCGACCTCGACGCCCGAGAACTCGAAGGCCTCGGCCGGGTCGAGCGAGATGATGTCGTCGATCTGCTTGGCCATCACGACCGTGTCCTTAGGCGTCTGGGCGACGACCGAGGACGCCATCAACGCCGCGAAGGCGGAGACCGTCAGCATTTTTGCGAATTGACGCATGGAATACCCCGTTTGATCTGTCCGGCGACCGCTTCGGCCGACGATGGCCGCAATGTGGATCCAGTCATGGCGCGGAGTCCAGCGCTTCGATACGGATTTCGGCCGAGATCCGCAGCAAATGCTCAATTCTTGCGCAGCTGCCGCGCCGGCCGGCGCGGGCTTGCGCAAGGTTGTGCTTTGCCTTGCGCGGACGCCTCGCTAACCTGAGCGCAGCCGGCGCCCCGCCGCGTGCAAACGAGCAGGTGTCAGACCCTTGGCCATCATCGCTGCGCTGAACCACGTCACGCATTACGCCTATGATCGCCCGGTCACGCTCGGGCCGCAGATCATCCGGCTGAGGCCCGCCCCGCATTGCCGCGCCGCGATCAAGAGCTATTCGCTGAAGGTCACGCCAGCCGAGCATTTCGTGAACTGGCAGCAGGATCCGAGCGGCAACTGGCTGGCGCGCTTCGTCTTTCCGGAGCCGGTGAAGGAATTCCGGATCGAGGTCGATCTCATCACCGAGCTCTCGATCATCAACCCCTTCGATTTCTTCGTCGAGACCGATGCCGAGGTCTTCCCCTTCCATTACCCCGACGAGCTCAGGGCGGAGCTGGCGCCCTACCTCGTCACCGAGCCGCCGGGCGAGCTTTTGACGCGGTATCTGCAACAGCTTCCGCGCGAGGAGACCAACACGGTCAATTTCGTCGTCGCGCTCAATGCGCAGCTGGCGCAGCATGTCGCCTATGGCATCCGCATGGAGCCGGGCGTGCAGGAGCCAGAGCATACGCTCTCGGTGCGCTCCGGATCCTGCCGCGACACGAGCTGGCTTCTGGTCCAGATCCTGCGCCATCTCGGCCTCGCCGCCCGTTTCGTTTCCGGCTACCTGATCCAGATGAAGGCGGATATCGCCCCGCTCGAAGGCCCGGCCGGAACCGACAAGGATTTCACCGACCTGCACGCCTGGGCCGAGGTCTATATCCCCGGCGCCGGCTGGATCGGGCTCGACCCCACCTCCGGCCTGCTGACCGGCGAAGGCCATCTGCCGCTGGCGGCGACGCCGCATTACCGCTCGGCCGCGCCGGTCTCCGGCGTCGCCAGCTATGCCGAGACCACCTTCGACTTCCATATGAGCGTGGCGCGGGTGCACGAGGTGCCGCGCCTCACCCTGCCCTTCTCCGACGAATCCTGGACCGAGCTCGACGCGCTGGGCGAGCGGGTCGAGGCCGATCTCGCGGCGCAGGACGTCCGGCTGACCATGGGCGGGGAGCCAACCTTCGTCTCGATCGACGACCAGACGGGCGAGGAATGGAACATCGCCGCAGTCGGGCCGACCAAGCGCCAGCGCGCCGACGTGCTGATCCGCCGCCTGCGCGAACGCTTCGCTCCGGGCGGCATGCTGCATTACGGCCAGGGCAAATGGTATCCGGGCGAGAGCCTGCCGCGCTGGGCGTTTGCGCTGTACTGGCGCCAGGACGGCGAGCCGATCTGGCGCGATGCGGCGCTGATCGCGCGCGAGCCGGGCACGCCGACGGGCAAGGACCTGGAGCTGGAGGCCGGCGCAACGATCGAAGAGGCTGAGGCGCTGGCCGAGGGGCTGTCGGAGAAGCTCGGGCTCGGCTCCGACTATGTCGTGCCCGCCTATGAGGACACCGGCTACTGGCTGCTGAAAGAGGCGCAGCTGCCCGACAATGTCGATCCGCTCGATCCGCGTCTCGCCGATCCCGAGGAGCGGGCCCGGATGCAGCAGGTCTTCCAGCTCGGGCTCGGCAAGCCGCGCGGCTATGTCATCCCGGTGCAGCGCTGGCAGAGCCAGGCGC